>JAGHTM010000064.1 GCA_018065345.1 Candidatus Enterousia merdequi
CGTGGTGCAGATGAAGTGCTGGAAGCATTTTCAGATGTTCCATCCATTGTCTTTGCACCAGATAATATTACCATTTGACCAGAAAAAGGATTCAATACAACTTCTGTTGTAAATGTGTCTGCACCTTGTTGGTTTTGCCACTTACGTGTACGAAGCGAACCTTCCAAATATAATTTTGTTCCTTTTTGCAACATACGTTCTGCAATATCAACCAATGATGGATTAAATATTACAACACGATGCCATTCTGTTTGTTCTTTTTGTTCACCAGTTTGTCTGTCGCGCCATCTGTCAGATGTTGCCAAAGAAAAAGATACAACCTTTTGTCCAGATTGCATTGTGCGAACTTGAGGTTCTTGACCAATATTACCAACCAATATTACTTTATTTATACTTCCAGCCATAATTTCTTCCTTTTTATTTGTCTGTAGTGTAATGATTGCGAAAAAAATCTATAAATACAAGAAAAAAACGCGTCAATAATCTTGACGCGTTAAAACTTATTCTTCTTCGGTTTCATCTACTTCTTCTTCATCTTCGTCATCATCAGCACCGTTCAAATCTATTTCCTTTGGAACGCCCAATATGTCTTCGATTTTATCAGAAGCAGCATCTAAATCCATTTTATGCAATACTGCAAATTCTTGCGCCATACGTTCAAGCGCACGCAAATATAATTGACGCGCCGAAAAAGTCATTGTATCCGAAGCAGTTCTTCGTTGCAAATCACGCACAACTTCTGCCAATTTCATAGGATCACCAGAATTTATATTTTCTTCGTATTGTGCAGCACGTCTTGCCCAAATCATACGTTTTGCACCCGCCTTCCCTTTGGCTGAAGCGATTGCTTCGTCCATTTTTTTCATACTTGATAACGGACGCAATCCAGAAATTTCTGCACGTTCTAGTGGAACACGCAAAGTCATATGATTTCTTTCAAAATCTATGACCATCATTTTAATTTTTTGATCGCCAATTGTTTGTTCTTCTACACGAACCAATTTACCAACACCTTGGGTTGGATAAACAACATATTGACCAGTTTTGAAATCTAATTTTTTTGTTGGCATATATCCACCTTTACAGTTGCCATTCACTCTATACACTGCATTATAACACAAAAAATCGGAAAAACAAATATTTAGCCGAAAAAAATTATTGGCCAAGCCCAGCCGGTGAAAAACGCCCAATATTAGCGACTAATTCTTCAATAGCATTCAATTCTATGGCTGCTGGGATTGCTGTTTCACCTTTTGCCAACTTGACATCTTGTAAATCTTCATCGTGTAAAACCCGAGTTTTTACCACATTGTTGCCACGAACCCAGACCAAAAGCACGGTTTTATTGTCATAAGTCTTTTTTAATGGGCCACGCATATTTTCATCAGCGCTGTAATAAACCCAAACTTCATCACCATAAATAGTGCGTGTTTGTGGGTCGCCAATTTTTTCTTGTAATTGTTCTGTGGTCTTTATTGTTGCAATTTTGCTTTCTAAATCTTCTGGTAAAACATACCCACGATGTTTAGTTTGCAAAGCACACGCACTTAATATAACCACTAATAAAACCAATATTTTTTTCATAATTTACCCTTCCCCGTTATCTTTATTTTTGTTAACTGTAAAATTAGCAATATGTTGTTTTAATTCTGTTCTGTATAAATTGTTTGCTTTGGCTTCTGCTACCAACTTATCAAAATTAGGGTTCACAGAACGCGCCAATGCAAATCTTGTTTCAGATTTCATAAATTCTTCCAATGGGAAAGGTGTCGTTGCATTAGAATCAAGCGACAACGGATTTTGCCCATTTTCTAAATTAGATGGATTAAATCTGTAAAGTGGCCAAGCACCAGTATTTACCAAATTGATTTGATGTTCAACCCCATTTTGTAATGCAAACCCATGCGCAATACATGGTGCATACGCTAATATAATAGAAGGCCCATTAAATGCTTCTGCTTCACGGAAAGCACGCACAGCCTGAGCTTGATTTGCACCAATAGCGATTTGTGCAACATACGCCCCAGACATCATCGCAATTAAACCCAAATCTTTTTTAGCATGTTCTTTGCCACCAATCGCAAATTTCATAGACGCACCAAACGGTGTAGATTTAGATTGTTGACCACCTGTATTTGAATAACCTTCGGTATCAAGAACAAGTATATTTACATTTTCGCCACTGTGTAAAATATGATCAACACCACCATAGCCAATATCATACGCCCAACCATCACCACCAACTATCCAAACAGATTTATCAACGATAGCATCTATTAAACCTTCGGCATATCTGGCACGTGGATTTTTTATATTTGATAATTGAACACGTAAATTGTTTTGCAATTCACGTTGATTTTCTGTATTTTTTTCAGCAAACATATTATCAACATTTTCGAATCCAAGTTCAAACAACACAGAACGCAAAGCACTTTTTCTTTGGTTCAAAGCAATTCGCATTCCTAAACCATATTCTGCATTATCTTCAAACAAAGAATTAGACCATGCTGGACCACGACCATTTGAATCACATGTCCATGGTGTAGTTGGTAAATTTCCACCATATATAGAAGAACATCCAGTTGCATTTGCGACAACCATTTTATCACCAAACAAATGTGCCATCAAACGAACATACGGTGTTTCACCACATCCAGCACAAGCACCTGGGAATTCAAAATAATGTGGTAACAATTCAACATGTTTTGGTATATTCAAGTTTAATTTTTGTTTATCTAAATCTGGAATATTTAATGACGCATCAAATGTTTTCTGATGTTTAATTCCGTCCACCATAGGTATCAAAGACAAAGCACCCACAGGACAATTTTTCATACACAAACCACAACCAGTACAATCAGCAGGAGATATATTCAAAGTATAAAACAATCCAGCACCCAATTCTGTTGTTTTCATAGGCACAACCGTTATACCATTTGCTTGTGCTTTCTGCATTTCAGATTCATTCATAACTTTGATACGAATCGCACCATGTGGGCAAAGCATAGAACATTTTCCACATTGGATACATTTACTTAAATCACAAGTTGCAACACGATTTGCCAGCGCACGTTTTTCATATTTCGATGTTCCTGTTGGATATTGTCCACGTCCAAATTCACCGTTTATTTCAAATCTTGAAACAGGAATATCATCACCACGACCAGCCGCCATTTCACCCAAAGTTCCAGCAATCAAAGACGGAGTATCTTTTGTCATCGCTGGTATAAAATCTGGTGCAAGTTCCGATATAGACGATGGCAAATTATATTTCTTTAGATATGATTCCGCCCTATCAACTGCGTTCCAGTTTGCCGTCACTATATCCATACCTTTTTTCTTATATGTTTTTTCAATAGCGACTTTCGCAGCATTTTTTGCATCTTCTGGATTTATTACTTTTGTTAAATTAAAGAAATTCAGCATTATAAAAGTATTTATTCTGTTGCCAAGTCCAAGTTCATTTGCAGCCGCATTTGCGTCCAAGAAATAAACATTTGCGCGCATACGAATTAAACGTTCTTGTGAATCTTTTGGTAAATTCATAAATGCTTCATCTGGTGACAAAGATGTATTTATCATTACAGTTCCCCCAGCACGCAACGCAGAAAAAACATCAAATCTTTGTGCAATCATAAAATTAGACACACAAATAAAATCTGCACTATCTACCAAGTATTCACTTTTTATAGGTGTTTCAGAAAAACGAATATGTGATTGTGTCACACCACCAGATTTTTTAGAATCATATACAGCATACGATTGTGGATACAATTCAGAATTTTCACCAACTATTTTTACAATGTTTTTAACAGCCCCCACAGTTCCATCGCTTCCAATACCATAAAGAATTGCGGTTTTCACATTTTTATTTTCAATAGTAAATGTTTTATCTGTATTCAATGACAAGTGTGATAAATCATCATCTATGCCCACAGTAAAATTATGATGTAATTCGCCACGCATCATATATTCAACAATTGCTTTGACATCCCTTGGTTTAAATTCTTTTGAACCCAAGCCATAACGGCCACCATATACAGCAATTTTAGAATCAACAATAGAACGAACATTTTGATAAAGTGGTTCACCAACTGAACCTGGTTCTTTTGTTCTGTCTAATACAGCAATTTGTTCAACTGTGTTTGGTAATGATTTCAAGAAAGCATCTTTTGGAAAAGGATTAAATAAATGTACACGAATCAAACCAACACCACGTGGCAAATAATCTAAAGTTTCTTCGATAGTTTCACAACTTGACCCCATAGACACAATAACATATTTTGCGTTTTTATCACCGACATAATCTACCAAGCCATATTTACGACCAGTCAATTTTGCGAATTCATCCATAGTTTCTTGAACAATATCTGGTAATCTTTCATATAAAACATTTGATGCTTCACGTCCTTGGAAATAAACATCTGGATTTTGAGCCGTTCCACGTATAGTTGGATTATCAGGACTCATTCCACGTTTGCGGTTTTCTGCAATCAAAGATTCTGGTATCAATTCACGCAATACATCATCATCTATTCTTTCCAGCGCAGATTCTTCGTGACTTGTTCTGAAACCGTCAAAAAAGTGTAAGAAAGGAACCCGACTTTTCAAAGTTGCAGCATGTGCAATCGCAGCCATATCGTGTGCAGATTGAACATTGTGTGAAGAAAGCAAAGCAAATCCAGTTTGACGAACAGCCATAACATCACTATGGTCACCAAAGATAGATAACGCATGTGTTGCCAAAGCACGTGCAGCAACATGCATAACAAACGGTGTTTGTTCACCTGCGATTTTATACATATTTGGAATCATCAAAAGCAAACCTTGGGAAGCAGTGAAAGTTGTAGCCAAAGCCCCCATTTGCAAAGCACCATGCAACGCACCAGACGCCCCTGCTTCTGATTGCATTTCTATAATTTCAGGAACAACACCCCAAATATTTTTTTTATGTTGAAACACCCATTCATCAGATAATTCACCCATAGTGCTACTTGGGGTAATTGGATAAATAGCAGCACAATCAACACATCTGTATGCGACATCTGCCGCAGCCCAATTTCCATCTACTATCAATTTAGACATTTTTATATTCCTAAAATATTATTTACTTTTTTTATTTTCTTTTTTGGTTTCTGTTTTAGATTCTGTTTTAGATTCTTGTTTTTCTGAATCATCACTTTTTGTTGTTTTTGTTTCAGAATCTTCAATTTTCTCTAAATTCTTTTTACCAACTTTTGACAAAGCGCGCACCATATCCATTGCACGTTGTAATTGGTAATCACGCGCATCTTTTTCTTCATCTGTTAAATCCAAATAATTTTCTTCTTCGTCATCATCTTTATTTTCTTTTTTAACATCTTTTTTCTTTGAAGAATCTTTTTTCTTTGAAGCATCATTTTTCAAAGAATTATTGAAAGTAGATTCATTAAACAAAGATTCTTTCTTTTCCAGAACTTCAACTTTACTGTGCAAAACTTCTATATCTGGGGTAATACCTTCGTTTTGTATAGAGCGACCACTTGGAGTATAATAACGAGCAATTGTTATATGTATAGCAGACCCATCACCCAAAGGTTTTTGTTGTTGTACAGAACCTTTACCAAAACTTTGTGAGCCCATAATCAAAGCACGTCCATTATCTTGCAACGCACCTGCTACGATTTCCGAAGCCGAAGCCGAACCATGGTTTATCAAAACAACAATAGGTTTTCCATTTATCAAATCGCCAGATTTAGCAAACACACGTTCAATATCTGACTTTTCTTTACCACGAGTTGAAACGATTTCGCCATCATCCAAGAAAGCATCAGACATTTCAATTGCTGCTGTTAAATACCCCCCTGGATTATTACGCAAATCAAGGACATATCCAGCAACATTTTTCTTTTCCAAATCTTTCAAAGCATCTTTTAATTCTTTGGTTGTCGTAGCCCCAAAATCAGAAACGCGTAAATAACCAATCTTTGGTAATTTATCATCGTCCATCGCAGCAGCATCTGATTTTTCGCTGAATTTAACAGATTTTACTTTGATTATTGCACGTTTTAATGTCATAACCTTTGGTTCATTACCGTCATGAACAATTGTCAATTTTACTGTCGAGCCAGGTTTTCCTTTCATTTTTTTCACAGCCTGATTCAAAGTCATATCAAAAACTTGTTCACCATCAATATGTGTGATGTAATCACCAGCCGCAATTCCAGCCTTGGCAGCAGGTGTATCGTCTATTGGGGATATAACACGAATTGCACCTTTGTCACTTGTGATTTGGATTCCAAGTCCACCAAATTCGCCATGTGATTTATCATTAAATTCTTTGAAATCATCTGCAGACAAATAAGAAGAATGCGGGTCCAATGCAGCCAACATACCGTTCATAGCACCTTCTAGCATTTTGCGTTCATCTGCTTCTTCGACAAATTTATCACGAGCAATTTCAAATACCGAAGCCAACTTTTTTAATTCGCCATAAATCTGTTCATCAGTTAAATGCGCAACAGGTTCTTCTTTCTTAACTTTCTGGGCAGAATCAGCCGCAAAAGGCATTACCAAAAACAAAAAAACGAACAAACTTT
Source organism: Candidatus Enterousia merdequi (assembly GCA_018065345.1). Lineage (GTDB taxonomy): Bacteria > Pseudomonadota > Alphaproteobacteria > Rs-D84 > Rs-D84 > Enterousia > Enterousia merdequi. Next base: position 6,579 of record JAGHTM010000064.1, read on the forward strand.
TCCACATAATAAAATCCCCTTTCTTTATAATGAATCACCATAATAAAAAAAGAAAATTTCTGCAACACGATTTTTCAATAAACAAAAGATTTTTATAAAGAAAAAACTATTTGTTGTGGCAAAACATTAAATTCCCCTCCACCGGAGGGGGGACCACTTGTGGTGGGGAGGGTTAGCACAATTTCATCCCCAGTTTTTATTCTTTTGCGAACCTTTGTTCTCACCCTCCCCCCGGCTTTGCCGTACCCCTCCACAGGAGGGGAATTTTTGGTTCCTTTGTATTCCCAGCCACCGGAGGGGGGAACCACTTGTGGTGGGGAGGGTTAAAAAATCCCCTTTGGATTCCAAAGGGGACGGAAGAGAAAATAAAAATTTGTTCTTAGTTGTTTGATACCCCGAACACGGCCGACCGGAAGCGGGAGTACTCCTGAACGCGGCTGGCGCAGCTGTTAGCACAGCCGTACGCGCAAAGGCCAGCATCGCCGTTGTTGAAGCTGAACACCCACGAAGGGGAAGAGACATTTGCATAACTTCCACTGTTTCCTGCATCGTATCCACTTGCTTGACACCAACAATATCCACCACCACCACTATCTGCTGGATTACCTATTTCTCCCCAATCTGTTTCTGGTGTAGTGCTACATCTTGCTATACCTTTCACTGTACCATAACTAAATTTTGTTTTCCATTGATGCATTGATATATCACTTAATGCTGTTGACTCTTCTGTACATACGTCTGGACCTTTACCTCCTACTGTTCCGTTACCATATGCAAAACAGTGATCTGCGTTTTCATATGTGACACGTGCATACCTACTCTCACCATTTATATCTATCTTATCTGCTAATGTTCTTAAATCGAACAATGCTTGTTTTACTTGCCAACCAGCAAAGTTGTATCCTGTTTTTGTTGGTTCGCTTGCTGGTAATGTTATACCACCGTCGTATGTACATGTATTTGTTGCAAACTCTGTTTCGCCATTATACCATTTCAAATTGATTGTGTTTGCTGTCCATTGAGCTGATAATGTACTTGTCCCGTCTGTTGTATTTAATGTGCCACTATCACATGTTGCACTTTCTGCGCCTGCTGCGATATTTGGTGCTGTTGTTTCTGCCATTGCTGGTACAATCATACTTATTGCCAATGCACTTGTTAGAAATATTTTTTTCATATTCTCCCTTCCTTTTGTTTTGTTCTTTTTTCTTTTTCGAATCTCTTTTTTATTCCTTTGTATTCCCCTCCACCGGAGGGGGGAACCACTTGTGGTGGGGAGGGTTAGCACAATTTCATCCCCAGTTTTTATTCTTTTGCGAACCTTGTCGCTCCTTACCCTCCCCCCGGCTTTGCCGTACCCCTCCACAGGAGGGGAATTTTTGGTTCCTTTGTATTCCCCTCCACCGGAGGGGAATTTTTCGGTTTAATTCTTGTATCTTAATTTAATACAAAAATTAAACCGACACACTCTTACGAGCGTGTCGGTTATAAAAAATCCTTGGCAACACTATCTATCTGTGTGTGTGTGTGTGTGTGTGTGTGTGTGTGTGTGTAGACTTCTGCGGGTTTCAGCGGGTTTGAACATTTCTTTATTCTCCCTTTCTTCGTTTTTCTTTCTATCCTATTATATCACGAATCGGAAGCATTTGCAAATTATGGGTGGTGGTTTTTAATATTTTATTTTTACAAATATCATTATTTACATTTTTTGATTGTTTTGCTAGAATGACACCAATGTTTAATATGAAAATTATTTTATCTGGTATTTTATCTTTGGCGATTGCTCTGCCCTGCTTGGCCGATAACAATGAATTGGATAAAATTAAAAGCCAAATCAAAGCAACTGAATTACAAAATAAAAAAATTGAACAACAACTTGCAACGTCTAAGAAAGATGTTGAACAAACAAAAAAGAAACTTGTCAAAGCCGCAACCCAAGTCAGCAATTTGGAAGAACAACGTGGCGAATTATCAAAACGAATCGCTGAACTTGATAAACAACGCGACAAAATAAATGAAGAATTATCTAAAAGCCAAAGTGGTATAATGGACGCTACTGCAAGTATGTTGTTTATTGCATATCATCCAACTTTTGATACAGAAACTATGCAAGATTATGTTTTGACTTCGGTTGTTTTATCTTCTATGACAGACCAATTCAATACACAAATGATTGACGCTTCGGAAAAATTGGCTGAACTTGATAAAATCCACGACAAACGTATTGTTGAAAAAGAAAAATTAGATAGAAGTGCAAAAAAATATAAAAATGAAAAAAATGAATTAGATAAATTATTAAAAACTCGTTCTGCTCAAAATGAAAAATTAAAAAATCAACAAATCGCTATCCAAGATAAATTAAAAAAATTATCTGCCAAGGCTAAAAATATTTCTGAATTGTCTGCTGGGGTTGGGTCTTCTGAAATGTCAAGCGATGCTAAATTTTCAAGACGAAAATTAAATACTCCTGTGCGTGGAAAACTTGTTGTCCGATATGGCGAAAAAACTGCGCTTGGATTAAAATCAGATGGTTGGAGAATACGAACACGTGATGATGCTCTGGTTATGGCACCTGCTGATGGTGTTGTGAAATTTGCAGACAGTTTCCGTGGGTTTGGCAAGGTTGTTATTATGTCTCATAAAAATGGTTATAATACAGTAATGACAAATATGGGTTCTATTGACGCTTTGGTTGGTCAAGAAGTTTTGGCTGGCGAACCTATTGGTCGTATGAATCCTAATAAACCAGAAATGTATTTGGAAGTAAGACGTGGAAAAAGTTCTGTTGATCCTGCAAAATTATTTAATGAACCAAAACCAAACTCTTGGTTTTAATTAAAATTCAAATCTTAAACCAACCATAAGATTTGTGTATATCATATCTTTCGCAGAAAACCATTCACGATGTAAATCACCTGTGGAATTTACTAATTCCCATGAAATCTTTGGGACATACATTACGCGCGCGCTAAAATCAAGAAATGTGTATTCACTTATTCCATAAGACAATCCCAACGCCCCAAGCAAAGCAATATTTTCAGATGTTGGATATTTCGAACTATCAGACGGCGCATCAAATTGAATAACACCATTTGCATCAACTGTTCCATAATTTTGTAAATCTGTATCTGTAGATAATTCTCCATAAATATCAGACAATTTTAATGTTGTTTTAGAACTTGCATAACCGACACCAAAACCAATATAAGGAATAACAGTATTTGACAATTTCTTATTACCATCAAAAAAATCATAATATGCCATAGCAGATATTACATCTGTGGATATTGTTGATGAAACACCACCACTTGACACATGAACAACAGCATCACCAATTTGTCCACCAGTCACATCTAAATTTCCTTCGAATAAAGGAATTTGATTATAATTGGTTTCAGAGATATGGTCATAACCTGCTTCCAAACGCCATTGTTGATGATGTGGAATTGTAAAACCAACACTTCCACCAGCCGTAAATGCTGTCTTAGAAAAATCTTTTTTCGCAGGTAATTTTGATAAATCACCATATCCTGCATATAAATAGCCCACTGGCTCACCCACCGATTCCCAAGCCATTTGAGAAATAACATCACCATTAGTTTCGTTTGCATAATAATAACCATACAAACTTCCCATATCGTTTTTAATTTTCGCATTTGCCAAAGATATTCCACCACGAACACCAACTACAAATCGTGACCCATCATCAGAATAATATCCATCTTTGACATAATAGCCATTATATTGCCAACCAGCAAATACAGGCATCACACTGCACATCATTAACAATGTAAAAAATACAGATTTTTTCAATTTCATTATGAAAAATATTATATCATAAAAAAGCGACAAAAAAAAGAACAAAGAAATAAAAAAATGCCCAAATGGGCATTTTTTATTTCACAATAGAATTTACATCTATTTCAGTTGTCCCATTAGCTTTTTTATCTATCTTGCCATAGACAGTGACAACATCATCTGTTCGTACTGTTTTGCCATTCCAATCTGAATCATCTATCTCTATCATAATTGTTCCAGAAGCATCTTCAAAAACATACATTTCATCACCCATATCTTTTGTAATATATCCCATCATTACCACAGGTGTATCATCTGGCATATTTACAACTTCTGTCACAGACCAATATTTTTGTGTAACATTATTAGAAGAATGATTTTGCATTCCACTTCCTGCGAACGCACCACATATTGGCATCAAAGCACATAATGTTATTATTGATATTTTTTTCATTTGTTTTCTCCATTTGTTATTTTGTTTTCCATACAATGATTATAACAAATAAAGACATAAAAATATGTAGGAACATTTACCATAAAAAACCACCCAGACGGGTGGTTTTAATTACATTGGTATATCATCACAATTTTCTTCTCGTTTTTCTTCACCACACGACATCTTACGAGTATCTATAAATAATATGGATGCACCAGTCTGTTTACATTCTCTGGTTACCATTTCTGTACATAATCTACAAGTACGTGTTTCACGATTAAATGTAGCCCATTGAGATTTTGTTCCCCCAGGTATTTCCGTATTAATTTTTGACCCAGACAAACACGCCACGCACACATTTGTAGAATTCATCGAAGCACTATCATATTTAGTAATAGATTTTTCCATACGCGTCAAATCCTTCATTGAAACACCATTTGCAATTTCATAACTAATCGCATAAGGTGGTGTCAAAGGTCTATCTGCTTCAGCTAGACCAATAGAACCTGTTCCCGTAGGTAACATCTGACACATATATTGCGCTACATCCACAGAAGCATCTTTCATAGCCTTGGATAATTCTGCACTCCATTTTTTATTATAATTATCTTGTGCTTTACGTAAAGCAGCCATACCAATAGCAACACGATATTGGTTTAACAACTTTGGAAAACGTGCAACAGTTGTATTCTCACCGTTTTTATTATCTTTACCGTTGATTTGGGATAAATCACGTCCATTGATACAATATTGAACACGTTGATCTGATTCAATCAAAGACACAGCTCTGTTTATAGTTCCGGCAATATTATTCAATTCTTCTTCAATAGAAGATATAATTCCTTGATTCATTTCAGAATCTTCATTACTTGCCCTAACAGATTTTATATAATCCTGAACTCCTATTTCACCAGGTGCTAAAACTCTATCACCATCCTTTACCCCACCGGATGCATCTCCCATCTTAATAGAGCCGAAAGATATCATCCCTGTCACACGATATATTGTTCCATCTTTCTGAGACTTAATAGAACCTGTCCCAATAAATTCATCAGAAGCAAACTTATTACAATCTGTTGTAGAACCGCACAATTCAACCATTTTATTTTCTGCAATATTTTGACAGTTATCCAAAGCTTGATTATCTATGTTTAAATACAACCCCATCAACATACTGTCTAAATCAGACATTTGGAATTTTGGGTTTGCTTGTTTACATACAACCAATTTATCAATTGGGCAAATATCATGTATATAACTATAATCCATACCGATACAATTTGAGAAATCTTTTCCACAACGATCTTCAGATGTAAAACAATCTTTAACTTCTTGGGTACATGCATCAACACGCATAGCCGCTAATTTAGATACAACATAATCCCAAATTTGTGGTTCCATACGTTCGCATGGCTCTATTTGAATCTTACAGAAAGAACGTGCCATATCAGGACGAGCAAGACAAGCATCCATTGTCGCTTCACCTTTGCCAACAATATCATCTTTACACGCTTTTTGAATACAATTTGAAATATCACCTAAACAAGATTGACGTTTTTTAGATTCTATATTTGATTCAGCAAGGCGGATTGTTGGTGCTGCATCCCGTAAAAAATCATTCCAAATCAAATCACGAACAGCAACACATTTATCTAAAACTTTTTCACAAATAAAACGCTTACCTTCTAATATTTCCATTGTTGACGGGGTAATGCTGTATGTATTAACAGTTTTTACTTTTGTTCCAGCAACATTTTCTGCTTTATTATTCTGCATATTTTCAGAAGCAATTGTGAACACACAATTTTCCCAATCAGGTCCACAAGCGTCATTTGTCTGCATACATTTTTTATATTCAACCATACATGTTCCACGGTCATATAAATTTGCTTCTTCAAAACTTTCTTTCAATGCACCACGTACAGCAGCTTTTGCCTGATTCAAAGCAGAATCTGCTTCTTGTTTCTTTTGATCGATAGAATTCGCCAATCCCTTACAATCAGAAACAATTTGACGAGAATACATCTTTGTTAACAAAGTCATATCTTTATTACAAGATTCTGGCATTTGTGCTTTACACAAACCATGTGCAGATTCATACAAATCTCGTCCAACTTTGTCTTTCCAATCATCTTCTTCCCAAATTTCTTCTTCTTCGTCTTCGGTATCATAAATAGAAGTCCAACCAGCTGTTATATCCTCGGTTCCTTTTTTCTTCTCACCAGCCTTTACAACAGAACCGTCATCATTATAAACACGTTCTCCTCCGTTAAATATAATATCTGCATTTGCACCAGCTTGTATTTTTTCAACTTCTTCTGTACTTATACGTTCTGCCTCGGTTAATATTTTTTTGATACTTTCTAATTGTTCTTCATATTTTGCCGCATCATCACTACACATACATGATCCACCGCTTTCATTATCTGCAATACAAAATTGATCCATACATCCAAAATACTTGTTATAACAATTTTCATCATAAACACCATCGGCTTCAACTTTTGCACGAACCTTGGTTCCTGCTTGCAAAGCAGATTGTTTTTTTGCTTTTGTTGTTGCAGCAATAGTATCAACTGGCAAAACAATCCCTAATATCAATCCTGAAAACAAAAACGATTTCAATATATTTTTCATTTCGTCTCCCTAATTTTTACATATTAATATCTTCACAAGATTCTATTTCTTGACAAAACTCTTCTTTACCGCCAGACATTGCCCCCAATACACCAGCACCAACAGCACCAACAACACCACCAATAGCAGTTCCCCATCCAGCATTTATCATTGTTCCAGTAGCAGCTCCAGCAGATAAACCACCAGCCGCAGCTTTTAATGCAGAAGTTGCTTTGCTTTCACCACCAGTTTCACAAACCTGTTGCATTCTGCAAACATGACAATTACGCAAATCTGGTTCAAAAGAAACGCTTTTGATATAAGTATAATTAGATTTAGAAGTATTCTTTTTCTCTGGCTTATATGTTGTTAAACAATTCTTTTTTGCTTCATCTAAATCTTCTTGGCGACTCAATTCAGAAATTCTTGAATCCATCGCACGAATATTGCGTTGTTGCGCAGACATTTTTGCTAACATCTTCGCTGTTCCAAAAACACTGTCAGCCAAAGAAGTTTTTCCTTTCACTTTTTTAGAAGCATCTCCACTTTGAGAATCTAAACAAGCAGATACAGTTTTTTCTTGTTCAAATTGCTTAAAGAATTCATCAACAGACGCATTTGAATCTGCAATTACTCTATCCAACAATTCATCTCTCGCATCTTCTGTCTTTGGTACTTTTGTAAAAGATGCTGCCGAAGATACAGTTGGTAAACAAGCCATATCTGTTCCACAAACCTTACCAAGTTGTTCACCAAAGTAATTTATACAACCTTGTAACATTTGATAATCCATTTGTAAAATAGCAGATTGAACAATTACATCATATTGTTCAGCATTTTTACATGAAGGGAACATATCTTGTGGACAAAGTGCAGCAATTTCATAAGGTTTTTTACCAACACATTCTGGTTTAGTAAAGTCAACACCACATTTATCTTGCAAACATTTATCAATATCATTTTCACAGAATTTTGTTCTTAAAAATCCTAATTTATCATTAACAACAGCTTGGAAACCAGGAATCATGTCATCACATTCCGTAATAATAGGACATATCCCAGCAGCAACATTTACATCTTCCAAACATTCTGCGTTTGTAGATGTTGAACAACTTTCTTCCAAACAATTTTGCGCTTTCGCAAGACATGTTCCACGTTTGTTTGTGTCAGCATATTTTGCTGCTTCTTCTAAAACACTTTTCGATTCCTCTGCCCAATCTTTGACGACATAATCACGAACAGCCATACATTGATCTAATATATTATCACACGCATTTGAACGACGTTTTAATAAACTTTCATCTAAACAATTTTCAAATTTAGATCCGCAACCACCTTTATCAGCAATACAAGAACGATAAGCCAATAAACATTCACCACGATTATACTTGTTTGTTGTATCTAACATTTCAAGACGCGCTTTGCGAACAGCAGACTCTGCAGTACGTTTATTAGATTCTGCATTAAGTTTTTGATCTGCAAGATATGCATCATAATTTTTACAATCTTGGGTTATCATACGAGAATAAAGCATTTCTTCCATTTCTGCCTTATCTTTGCAAGAATCTAATTCAGATGCGCAATATTTAGCAGCTTCTTGATACAAAATATCACCTAATTCGACATCTTCACCAACATCTTCTTCACCATCCAAATCACCATTTAACCAAGACAAAAAGTTTACACTTGTTACTTTTGTGCTTGTATTTTTTGTATCAGTAAAAACCAACTTTGCCTTTGCACCAAGTTGTTCACGTTCTACGCCTTCTGTATATAATTTGTCCGCTTCTGCTTGGATATCAAGAACCGCTTTAATCTTGCTTTTTGCGCGTTCTATATTATCAGAACACGCACAACGTTCACCCTGACTTTCATCTAACAAGCAAAATTCATCCATACACTTACGATAATTTTCACGACAATCAGAACTACCAGCTCCAGAAGAACTTTCTCCACCAGAAATAGTTTTAACTGTTGCTGTTTCACCAGCAGAAGATATTTCTTCTTCATATTTTTCTTGAGCTTCCTTAACATCAGCGGCAGTCACAGATGCACGAGCACCAGCTTGTGAACCACGCGACATACCAACACGCGCAGTTGAATCACCACGACTTGCACCAAAAGCAATAGCTGGAAACACTAATAAAACCGGTAAAATTTTAATTATTTTCATATGAAACATCCCTACATTTTTATATCATTTTATCAAAAAATATTGTTCGTTGCAAGCATATAAAAAATTCTTGCAATTTATTATTACGATGAATATCATTATAAAGACAAACAAATGAGGTTTTTAATGGCAAAAGATGATGTTATTGTTTTTTCTGGTACAGTAGAAGAAAGATTACCAAACACAATGTTTCGTGTTTGTCTTGAAAATGGACACACAATACTGGCAACGGTATGTGGAAAAATGCGCAAAGCGCGTATTTGGGTTAATGTTGGCGAAAAGGTTCATGTTGAAATGACCCCTTATGATTTAGACAAAGGAAGAATTACTTTTGTTGAAAGAAATCATGCGGGCCCAGACAACCCACAAAATCATTAAGAAAAAAATCTACATCGTTGTAGATTTTTTTTATTTGTTTTTTTATAAAATAATCTTGCTTAAAATATCTTATTTCTGCTATTATTAACAAAAAGGTTGGGATGAGAAAATTTTATTTTATTTTCTTAAGCGTTATTTTATGTTGTCC
>JAGHTM010000005.1 GCA_018065345.1 Candidatus Enterousia merdequi
TAAATCGTAATTACCAAATGGGCTGTGAAGACGGTCAAGAAGGACGTCTTATTGAACTTGGACGTTATGTTGATGCGCGTGCGCGTCAAATACTGGATAAAATAGGGCCATTACCAGAAACATCTCTTTTGGCTACTTTGTGTATAGTATTGGTTGATGAAATTAAAAATAAAGAACAAAAACCGGATGTTTCAGATGAAGATTTGCGTGAAATATTGGCTCGTATTCGTGAAATTAAACATAAAATGTCTGTGTAATTTATTATAAAAAAACAACCACCAAAAAGGTGGTTGTTTTTTTGTTGTATTATTTTTTACATCATACCAGGCATTTGAGGTGTTGGATTAGATGTTTTTTCTTCTGGGATTTCAGACATAACTGCACCAGTTGTCAATAATACCCCAGCAGTTGAAGCAGCAGCCATAATAGCAGTTTTAACAACTTTTGCTGGGTCTATAATACCAGATTTCATCATATCAACATATTCGCCAGATTGTGCGTTGTATCCAAAATTGTAATCGGAGTTTTCCATGATTTTCCCAACAACAATTTCACCAGATACACCAGCATTTTCTGCAATTTGCATACATGGTGCGACAATAGCACGGCGAACAATATCTATACCAACATTTTGATCTGTATTTGCGCCTTGTAAATCTTTTAATGCGGATACAGCACGAACCAAAGCAACACCACCACCGGCAACGATACCTTCGGCAACTGCAGCACGAGTTGCAGCCAAAGCGTCATCTACGCGGTCTTTCTTTTCTTTTACTTCTACTTCTGTCATACCACCAACATGGATAACAGCAACACCACCAACCAATTTAGCCAATCTTTCTGCCAATTTTTCGCGGTCATAATCGCTTGTTGAATCAGAGATGTTTTTACGTATTTCGTCTGCACGTGCTGCAATAGCATCACTGTCGCCATTACCATTGACTAACAAAGTTTTATCTTTGGAAACGACAACACGTTTTGCAGAGCCAAGAACTGATTGATTGATGTTTTCAAAAGTCATACCCATATCGTCAGATATAACAGTCGCGCCAGTCACAATAGCAATATCTTTTAACATTTCTTTGCGACGGTCACCAAAGCCAGGTGCTTTCACAGCACAAACTTTTAATCCGCCACGTAAACGGTTTAATACTAATGTTGCCAATGCTTCGCTTTCTATGTCTTCTGCAATAATCAATAATGGACGGCCAGATTGAGCAATTGGTTCCAATATTGGCAATAATGCTTGCAATCCTGTAATTTTCTTTTCAGAAACTAAAATTTCTGCATTGTCTAATTCTGCTAACATTTTTTCGCTGTTTGTGACGAAATAAGGTGACATAAAACCTTGGTCAAATTGCATACCTTCGACAACATCAATTTCTGTGTTCAAACCTTTTGCTTCTTGAACGGTGATAACACCTTCTTTGCCAACGCGTTCCATAGCATCTGCTATTTTTTGACCAATATCCGAATCGCTGTTTGCAGAAATTGTTGCAACTTGGGCAATTTCAGATGAGTCTTTGACTGCGCGTGCGTGTTTTTCAATATCTTTGACAACTGTTTCCACAGCAATATCTATACCGCGTTTCAAATCCATAGGGTTCATACCGGCTGCAATAACACGACGACCTTCGCGGAAGATATTTTGAGCAAGAACTGTTGCAGTAGTTGTTCCGTCACCAGCAGTATCGCCAGCACGTTTAGCAACTTCTTGAATCATTTTTGCACCGATATTTTCTGCATTGTCTTTTAAAGACACTTCTTTTGCCACTGTCACACCGTCTTTTGTAGCGATAGGTGCACCGTATGCACGTTCAATTACAACTGTTCGACCTTTTGGACCCATTGTAATTTTTACGGCGTTTGCTAATTTATCAACACCAACGGCTAATTTATCAGTATTAAATACAATATCTTTTGCCATATTTATTTCCTTTGGTTATAAAATTCCAAGAATATCAGATTCTTTGATTAAAACATAATCTTTACCGTCTATTTTGACTTCGTTTGCAGATGATGCCCATTTTGCAAATAAGATAATATCGCCGGTTTTGACAGTCATAGGTATTTTTTGCCCGTGTTCAAAAGTTCCTTCCCCTGTAGCAATTACACGGCCACGTGAAGGTTTTTCTTTTGCATTATCTGGGATAATAATTCCACCAGCGGTTTTATTTTCTTCTTCAATTCTTTCAAGTAATACATAATTATGCAATGGTTTAAACATATAAAAACTCCTTTGCTGCATGCTTGGAATATAGTCAAAAAAAATCATATTTCAAGTCTTGATTTTACTTATATTTCCGGTGTATTATTTATTGGGTAATGAAAGAGGTTTTATATGTATAATAAAGATAATGTTTTTGCAAAAATATTACGTGGCGAAATTCCAAATAAAACTGTGTACAGCGATGATAATGTGTTGGCTTTTTATGATGTTGCACCACGTGCAAAAGTTCATGTATTGGTTATTCCTCGTGGGGAATATACAGATGTTTTTGATTTTACACAAAATGCACCTGTTGAAGTTCAAACCGCTTTTTGGCAAGGGGTTCGTAATACTGTCGAAAAACTAGGTGTACGTAATAATTTCCGTCTTGTTGCAAATACAGGACATGGGGCAGGGCAATCAGTAATGCATTTTCATGTGCATATTATGAGTGATGAAAGATTTGTCGAAGAATTTTAATGTTCGTGTAACACCACATGCTAAACAAAATAAAGTTGTTGAAACTGATGGTGTTTTACGGGTTTATACAACAACTGCACCAGAAAACGGTCGTGCTAATGATGCAGTTGTTGAATTGTTGTCTAAATATTTTGATGTACCAAAATCAAAAATCAAGATAGTACGTGGTTTAACCGCGCGTGATAAAGTTATCTCGATTCAATAGTTTTTGAATCATTTCTTCCGGTGTATTTATGATATGCAAGTTATAAGTGTCAAAATTTGGCATAAAACCACATTGTTGCATATGGTCCATAAGTTTGCCAAAAATTTCCCAATATTTTGCAGTATTCATTAAATATATAGGTTTATGA
>JAGHTM010000026.1 GCA_018065345.1 Candidatus Enterousia merdequi
GAAGAATTGATTGCTGATTTAGATGAAGAAGCCAAAGATTTTGAAAAGAAAAAGAAAGAAATTATAGATACAGTAGAAAAAAACAAACAAATTGTTTTGCAAGCGGGTGGTCTTTATGTTATTGGAACAGAACGCCATGAATCTCGCCGTATAGATAATCAGTTGCGTGGTCGTTCTGGTCGTCAAGGTGATCCTGGGGATTCAAAATTCTTTTTAGCATTAGATGATGATTTAATGCGTATTTTTGGTGCTGCAAGATTGCAAAATATGCTTACAACACTTGGACTAAAACCAGGCGAAGCAATTACACACCCTTGGATAACAAAGGCGTTAGAAAAAGCACAAAAACGTGTTGAAGCACGTTATTTTGAAGCACGTAAAGAATTGTTAAAATACGACAATGTTATGAACGATCAAAGAACAGTGGTTTATAAACAACGCAGTGACATAATGTCTTCAAATGATTTGTCGTCTTTTGCTGAAGAATTGATAGGTGATGTCGTTGAAATGATTTGTGAAAAAAATATTCCAGAAAAAGCACATCCAATGGATTGGAATATAAATGGTATTCACGATGATATGATGCGTATATTTGCTTTGGATATTACAGATTTAGAAAAATGGAAAACAGATGAACAAATATCTGAACGTCGTGCGTATGAAACTTTGTTTAATTTGGCTATGCGACGTTATAAACAACAGTGTGAAAAATATGGTCCAGAATTAATGCAAACTGCACAAAAACAAATGATGTTGGGTGCTTTGGATGCTGTATGGAAACGCCATTTACAACAAATGGATTATCTCCAAGGCGCAATTGGTTTGCGTGGTTATGCACAAAAGAATCCTTTGTATGAATATAAAAACGAGGCATTAGAATTATTCAAGAACACGATACAGAATTTCAAAACGATGTCTATTGCTTATATTTGTCGTATGGAATTGACTCGTGCAGATGTTGATGCAACAGCGCAACAACAAGCACAACATGATTCTTCTTTGAATCAACCAACAGAAAACAACAATATGAACATAAGCCGCAATGCTTTGTGTCCTTGTGGGTCTGGATTAAAATATAAACATTGTCACGGTAAGTTAAAGTAAAATGAATATTAAAGATATGTTTAATAAGCTACCTTTTTATATTGGTAATTTTATGGCGTGTTTTGTAATTGGTTCTGCACGCAGAGCACGTTTTCGTGGCAATGTTAATTTGTTTTTATATAAACCTACAATAAAAAGATTGTTTAAGACACAATTGAATATAAAAGTAGAAAAAATAAAGTTTGTCAGACAAAACACATTAAATCGAGTTGTTGGAATTGTGAATAACCGTTGGTATGTAAAAATTTTTAGAAAAGTAACTAATACACAACTAAAAAATTATGCGCGTTTGTTAAATGATTATATTGCTCCGTGTTTAAGTGTAAATATTCCAAAAATAATTGTTGACGATAGAATGTCTATGTATGTGTGTGATACTGTGCCTGGAAGACAAATATCAACATTTTCTAAACAGCAAATATTAAACAACGATAAAAATATACAATCGCAAGTTTTTAATATAATAAAAGAATTGCAGATGATAGATGTTAAAAAAATCCCTGATTATCAGATTTATGAAACCGGTTTGCAGTCTCATAGACCAGAAATAATAAAAAAACCGGTAAATGTTTTGGCACATTTTGATTTAAATGATGGAAACTTGTTGTTTGATAATAATATGAAAATTATTTCGGTTATAGATTGGGATGCTATGGCTATTGCTCACAGTAGTGAATCAGATAAATTACGTTTTAAAAAATCATGGGATAGATTTATAAAACGTTTGAATAACAAGGATAAAAACAAATAATGCCGGATTTTGTTCATCTTCATGTTCATTCCAAAATATCCGTAGGTGCAAGTACGCTATCTGTTGCTAGTAATAAAAAACTTGGAATATTAAAAGGTATTCCGGAATTGTGTCGTGATAATTCAATGTTTGCTTGTGCTTTGACGGATACAAATATGATGTCTGGATGTGCAGAATTTTCTGATGTTATGCCGTCTAATAAATTACAGCCGATAATTGGTGTGGAATTATCTTTGAATCATCATAGCGCTGATCCAAAAATCTTGCGTCAATCATCGTTATCAAAAATAGTATTGTTGGCAAAACATCACGAAGGCTATTTGAACCTTTGCGAACTAAGTCGTATAATTTATATGCGTCAAGAAAATCATCATCTTGGGCCATATATAACATTATCAGAATTAAAGGCTCACAAAGATGATTT
>JAGHTM010000004.1 GCA_018065345.1 Candidatus Enterousia merdequi
GTAGAAAAACAAAAAACCGGCAATCGCCGGTTTTTTTATTTATTTTCAGAAACTTCTTCTTTTGATTCTTGCTTTTCTTCAATCAAGAAATGTTCCAACCAATGATTATCTGTTTTTAATTGGCGAACATCTGAATTTTCCAACAATCTTTTTTGTAATGGTATTGTTGTCTTAATTCCTTCAATAACAAATTCATCAAGCGCCCTTGCCGCACGCATTATACATGCCGGTCTTGATTGCGCATGAACAACCAATTTTGCAATCATTGAATCATATGTTGGTGGTATTGTATAACCAGTATAAACAGCACTATCAACACGAACACCCATACCACCAGCCGGAGCATACATTGTTATTTTTCCAGGATTTGGTATAAATGTTTCTGGGTCTTCGGCATTTATACGAAATTCTATGGCGTGTCCGTGTGGAACAAGACTTGCCTGGGTATAACCAAGTTTTTCCCCAGCAGCAATTCGTATTTGTTCACGAACCAAATCAATACCATAAACCATTTCTGTCACAGGATGTTCAACCTGTAATCTGGTATTCATTTCCAAAAAATAAAACTGGCCATCTTCGAACATAAATTCAAAAGTTCCAGCATTTGTATATTTCATCTTTTTTGCGGCAGTTTTACAAACTTCAATCATATCGTCGCGTTGTTTTTGTGTCAGTATAGCCGCTGGACATTCTTCCATAACTTTTTGATTTTTACGTTGAAGCGAACAATCACGTTCACCAAAAATCACAACATTACCATGTTGGTCACCTAAAACTTGAAATTCTATGTGACGTGGATGCAATAATAATTTTTCCATATAAAGTGTATCATCACCAAAAGCAGTTTTTGATTCTGCTTTTACAACAGGGAAAAATTCACGTAATTCATTTGAATCATTGACAGCACGCATACCACGACCACCACCACCAGCCGCAGCCTTAATCATTACAGGATAGCCAATTTTATCAGCCCAAACAAGAGCGTCTTCAATAGTTTTTATTGCGCCATCACTTCCAGGAACGACCGGCAAACCACATTTTATCGCAGTTTGTTTTGCGTTTACTTTGTCGCCCATTTTGCGAATCATATCTGCATTTGGTCCAATCCAAATAAGCCCATGCTGTTCAACCTTATCAACAAAGTCAGCACGTTCAGATAAAAAGCCATATCCAGGATGTATCGCATCAGAATTTGTTAACAATGCAGCAGTTAAAATTGCAGATTCATTAAGATAAGAATCAACACTTGGCGCAGGCCCAATACATACAGATTCGTCTGCCAATTTAACATGCATTGCTTCGCGGTCTGCCGTAGAATACACAGCAACTGTTCGTATTCCCATATCACGACACGCACGAATAACACGCAATGCAATTTCACCACGATTAGCGATTAAAACTTTTTTAATTTGTGGCACGATAAAAACCTTTTTATTCTATGACAATAATAGGCGTATCAAATTCAACAGCCGCCCCATCTGAAACCAAAATTTCTTTGACAATACCGTCTGTATCAGATTTTATTGGGTTAAATGTTTTCATTGCTTCTACCAAAGCAACTGTATCGCCAGCCTTAACCGAATCACCAACCTTGATAAAAGGTTTTGCACCAGGTTCTGGGGACAAATATGCGACACCAACCATTGGTGATTTCAACACATGTCCAGAAACTTTTTCATTTGAATTTGTTTTTTGTTGCGCAACAAAGTTCACAGGCGCAGCAACAGATTGCTGTTTTGACAAGTGAATATGTTTACGATATAAACCCAATAACAGTTGACGTTCCAAATCTAATTCTGTGATTCCCATTTCGTCCATCAATTTAGACATATTTTCAACTGTTGATCTAAAAGAAGTCATAATTATAAATCCTTTCTTAAACTATATTGTATGAATTTTACCACATTGATTTATTATGTCAAGACATCAAGGCACAGGATCATATCCATATTCACCATGTGGATGACAACGTAATATGCGTTTCATTCCCAAAAAAGAACCATGAAAAAAGCCATATTTTTCAATTGCTTGCTTGGTATATTCACTGCAAGTCGGACTAAACCGACAAGCACATTTTCCGCCAATAAATGGCGATATACCATATTGATAAAAACGCACCATTTTTATACCAATGCGCGATAATAAAGTTAAATTATTTTTCATTGTCTTGAAATTTTTTAGAAATTTTATTCAAAAGATTTTTGATTTCTTGACGACCTGTTTCACGATTTACAGACAAAATGTTTCTGTTTGCTATAAAAACATAGTCAAAATCGTTCAACATTAAATCTTCATTATACGCAATCCAATCACGAAGCAATCTTTTTACATGATTTCGTTCTGTTGCCAGTTTGAAATCACGTTTTGAAACAACAAGACCATATCTTGGGTCACAAGGTATTTTCAACGGCTTTGTTTTAACTATCAAAGCAGAGCCACGTGCCATTAAACAATCGTGTGGGCATATAAAATCAAAATGTTTTCGTATTGTTTTTCTTTTCATGCGGTGAATTATACCAAAATATAAGAAAAATCAAATTAAAAACAAAATTTAACAACTTGACTTGATTTTTTATATGCCTGCTTTATAATGCGAACAAACAAACAAGCAAGCAAGGGATTTCACATGTATAATTGGTTATTGAAATTTTTCTCTGCAGATATGGCAATAGATTTGGGAACCGCAAACACTTTGATTTATGTCAAAGGTCGCGGTGTAGTATTAAACGAACCATCTGTTGTTGCTATTGCAGAAAACAGATTATTGGGCCGCAAAGAAATATTGGCCGTTGGTTCAGAAGCAAAACAAATGTTTGGAAGAACACCTGGGGCTATATCTGCCGTTCGTCCTTTGCGCGATGGTGTTATCGCTGACTTTGAAGTTGCCGAAGAAATGATTAAATACTTTATTCGCAAAGTAAACCAAAAGAATCCTTTGGCTGCGCCTTTAATCATTATATGTGTTCCTTCTTGTGCAACTCAAGTGGAAAGACGTGCTATTCAAGAAGCCGCTGATGCCGCTGGTGCGCGCAAAGTTTATATCGTAGAAGAATCAACTGCTGCGGCTATTGGTGCCGGATTGCCTGTTGATAAACCACTTGGTTCTATGGTTTTGGATATTGGTGGTGGAACAACCGAAGTTGCAGTTATGTCTCTTGGTGGAATCGTTTATTCTAATGCTGTAAGAACTGCTGGCGACCAAATGGACGAAGATATTATTGAATACGTTCGTAAAAACAAAAATTTATTGATTGGTGAAAATACTGCCGAAGAAATCAAAAAGAAAATTGGTACAGCCGTTATGCCAAAAGATAAAACAACAGAATTGACTATGAAAATCAAAGGGCGTGATTTAATGAGTGGAACACCACGTGAAACAGTTATTACCGAATCACAAATCGCAACAGCTTTGTCACAAACAGTCGCAAAAATCATAAGCACTGTGCATTTGGCACTTGAATCTACACCACCTGAATTATCTGCTGATATCGCAGATTTAGGTATTGCTATGACTGGTGGTGGTTCATTACTTCGTGGTCTTGATGTTGCTATACGTGCTGCAACTGGATTACCTGTATTCTTGGTTGATAATCCAATGGCATGCGTTGCTGTGGGAAGTGGCAAGATGTTATCTAATGTTGATAAAAGCCGACACATATTACAAACAATGTATTAAAAAAACACCGGCATTTGCCGGTATTTTTTTACCAAAATCGGTATTATTTACGCAAACCTAATTTTTTAATCAAGTCTTCGTATTCAGATACGCTATGATTTTTGATGTATGCCAACAATTTTTTGCGACGATTTACCATCAACAACAAACCACGTTTTGAATGTTCATCTTTGTGATTGTTTTTCATATGTTCTGTTAAATTGCGAATACGTTCTGTCAATACAGCAACTTGAGATGCAGCAGAACCACCATTGTCATTTTCGCTTACTTTGAAAGCTTTGACTAATTCGCTTTTCTTTTCTTTTGTTACGGACATTGTGTTTCCTTTTTGTTTTAGATTGTTCGTTTAGGCTTTAAGATTTGGTTTTCAACACGCCCTATTCCAACAAATGTTTTATTTGAATAAACGCGATATAAACCGTCTGTTTCAGCCGTTTTGATAAAGCCACCATGTTTATATAACACAGTATCTTCATCGTTCAGATTGATTACCGGAATGTCCCCCAGCGCACAATCAGGTGCCAATAAGTATTTATCGACAGCATCACCATTATTAACCAGTTTTTCCAAAAAATCAAGTGTATGCGCATTTTTTATATTAAACCCATTAGTAAGTGTTCTTCGAATATAAGTCGTTGTTGCTTTGGCTTTACATAATTTTGCGATATCTCTAACAATAGAACGGACATAAGTTCCACGTGAACAAAGTATTCTGAAATTATATTCATCATCCCGGCTTTTACCGGTATATTCTAATTCAAAAACAGTTATATTTCGTGGTTTTATTTCAACATTTTCGCCACTTCGTGCCAATTCATACGCCCTTTTACCATTTACATGAACAGCCGAAAACATTGGTGGGGTTTGTTCTATATTTCCAATCAATTTGGAAATTGCTTTTTTAATATCATCTTCACTTGGAACAAAATCAGAAGAATCTATTGTTCTACCTGTTATATCTAACGAATCTGTTTCAACTCCAAACTTCATACCGAACAAATATTCTTTTTTATTTGGCATAATATCTTCAATAAACGGTATCATTTTTGTAGCATTGCCGATTACTATTGGTAAAACCCCAGTAGCCATAGGATCTAAAGTCCCAATATGACCAAATTTTTTTTCACCAAATATTTTTGCAACATGCCAACCAGCTGTTCTACTGAACACATTCGAATCTTTGTCTAAAATGAAAATTCCATCCATATTATTCAAACAATGATAATTGAGGTTTAATTTTGTCTTCTTTGACCATCGGCTTTACAGACGGTTTTTCTGATTTTACTGGTTCGCTTGCTACTTTTTCATTTTCCAGATTTGCCAAAACATTTTCAGCACGTTCGACAATTTTATCTGGCATTCCAGCCATTTTTGCAACAGCAATTCCATAAGAGCGATTCGCAACCCCAGGTATAATTTTATGTAAAAATACTATATCGTTATTATGTTCGCGAACATCAATAGTTAAACACGAAACTTTGTCTAATTTTTCATTAGATACCAAACCTGTCAATTCATGATAATGTGTTGCGAACAACGTGCGTGCTTTTAATGTATTCAAATATTCTAATACAGCCTGGGCAATAGCCATACCATCGAAAGTTGATGTTCCACGTCCTATTTCATCAAATATGATAAAAGATTGCTTTGTAGCACGATTTAATATGTTTGCAGTTTCAACCATTTCAACCATAAATGTAGATTGACCCGCTGCCAAATTATCAGATGCGCCAACACGACTGAATAATTGGTCACAAATTCCAATTGTCGCAGATGTTGCAGGCACAAAAGACCCAAGATGTGCCAATACAACCAATATCGCGTTTTGACGCAAATATGTTGATTTTCCAGCCATATTTGGTCCTGTCAACAAGGCAACAGGATATTCATTCAAATTACAATCGTTTTTAACAAATTTATCCGCATTCATACGCAAGACATGTTCTATCACAGGATGTCTTCCGCCAACAATATTAAATTCGCAATTATTTGTAATATCTGGACGAACCCAAGAATATAAATCTGCAATCTCTGCCAATGAATTCCAAACATCTATATCCGCGATTAAATCAGCTGTATTCATCAAATCATCAGATATTTCACGAACACGTTCAATTAAATTTTCTATGATTGTATTTTCTATGGCAGATGATTTTTCAGATGCGCTTCGTATATCATTATCTAAATCAATCAAACGCGATGTAGTAAATCGCATATTCCCAGCCATAGTTTGACGATGTATAAATCCAGATTCTGGCGCCATTAAAACATCAGCGCGTGCAGACGGAACTTCTATAAAATAACCAAGTATATTATTATATTTGATTTTTAATGTATTTATATTCGTTTGATTTATATATTCTGATTGTAATTGTGCAACCGTTTCCATACCACCATGCGACAAACTTCGCATATTATCAAGTGATACATCATAACCATTTCTTATCACATTTCCATCACGGAAAAATGTAGGTAAATCTTCATTTAATGCGCGTTTTAATTCATCTGCAAATTCATCATGTGTATTTATTTGACCAAATTTATCAGCCAACATAACATCTAATTTTTTACCAACATTTTTAACATTATCTAAAACTAATAAAAATTCAGATACATTTTTCAAATCTCTTGGTGTGCCACGTCCAGAAAGCAAACGAGATAATGCACGATTCACATCTGGAATACGCGATAACACAGAGTTTATTTCAGACATCAATGTATGATTTGATAACAAATGCCCAATATGTTCTTGGCGTTGCAAAATAACATCTTTATCACCAGGCAAAGTCCGTAAATAAGAACGTAATTTTCGCGCACCATTTGCAGTTTTTGTTTTATCTATAACATCCAATAAACACGTTCCACCATCATTTATAGACGCATCTATTTCTAAACTTTTCCATGTAGAAGAATCTATTATCAATTGACGGCCAGACTTAAAAGAATAAGGCGCACGAAAAGATATATTTGCACCACGTTGAGTGTTAAATAAATACCCAGCAAGCAACGCAATTGCATTTACATTTTCACGATTATCAGATTGAACATTTCCACCAAACACATGTGAAACAATTAAATTTATATCTGAACGCAAATATAACTTTTCATATACTGGTGTAGTTTTATATATTTCGCGTAAATTTTTTATAATTTGTTTTTCTGCGTCTTTTTCTGGATAAATAATTTCAGCAGGATTTATACGAATCATATCGTCAATAATAGAATCTGTTTCACCTATGAAAAATTCACCAGTTGAAATATCACAACCTGCTAAATCAAATCTGGCTTCACCCTTTGGCACAATAGAAATTAAAAAATTAGATTTGTTTGGTGTTAATAGATTTTCATCAGTCAAAGTTCCAGGTGTTAAAACACGAATCACTTTTCTTTCAATAAACTTATGGCCACGTTCCTTTGCTTGTGCTGGTGTTTCCATTTGTTCTACCAATGCAACCTTAAAACCAGCCTTAACCAAACGTCCAAAATAATTATCTGACGCATGCCATGGAATTCCACACATAGGGACATTTTCTCCAAAACCATCTGTTCCACGATGTGTCAAAACTAAACTTAAAGTTTCACTAACTGTTTTTGCGTCTTCAAAAAAAGCCTCGTAAAAATCACCAAGTCGAAACATCAACAGAGCATCTGGATTTTCAGATTTTATATCAACATACTGTTGCATAACCGGTGAAAGTTTATTTTTTTCAGCCATTACAATTATTCTGCGTTATTTGTGACTTTCAATGTTTCAATTTTTAATTCGGCTTCTTTCAATAACTGTTCACAATAAGCCTTTAATTTAATTCCCTGTTCATACGCAGCAACAGAATCAGCCAATGGCATTTCACCAGATTCCATTTTTTGCACCAATTCCGTCAATTGTTTATATGCTTCTTCAAAAGTTAATTTATTTGTATCTTTAATATCCATAACACATCCTTTTCTTAGTTTTTTAAGATACTGCATAAAATAAGAATTTGCAACAAATAAACACTAAAAAATCAATTAAAAAACCGCCCGTTTGGGCGGTGATTTTTATTTTGTTGGCGCTATCAATATAGATTTTGTTCTGTCATCTGGTTTAGATTTAGATTCCAAAGTC
>JAGHTM010000081.1 GCA_018065345.1 Candidatus Enterousia merdequi
GATCATGTTATTATCATCAACGCTGACAAAGTTGCTTTGACTGGTCACAAAGATGAAAAAACAAAATTCTTTTGGCATTCTTTATGGACAGGTAGCACAAAAGAAAGAACTTTGGGACAAATGCGTTCTGAAAAACCAGAAAAATTGATTACTAACGCAGTAAAACGTATGATGGGTCGTCGCACAGCAGTTGCATTAGCAAACAAACGTTTAACAAAATTACACGTTTATGCTGGGGCAGAACATAAACATGCTGCACAAAATCCAATTGTTATTGATTTTGGTTCTTTAAACCGTAAAAACAAAAGGGGTGAATAATGACAGAAACAGCAAAAAAAGCAGCAACAAAAACAACTGCTAAAACAACAAAAACAACCCCTGCAAAAAAAGCAACGGTTGCAAAGACTGCTACAAAAACAACAACTAAAAAAGCAGAAGCAAAAACACCTGTTGTAACTGCAAAATTGAATGGTTCTGTTTATGCGACAGGAAAACGTAAAGATTCTATTGCACGCGTGTATTTAACACCAGGTAAGGGCAATATCACAATCAACGGTGTTGAAATGAAAGCTTATTTCAAACGCTCTGTATTACAAATGATTTTGGTACAACCATTTGATGTTACAAAACGCGATGGTGCATATGATGTTGTTGCAATGGTTCAAGGTGGTGGATTGTCTGGTCAAGCTGGTGCTGTGAAACACGGTATCTCAAAAGCATTGGACAAAGCAGAACCAGATTTACATACAGCTTTGAAATCTGCTGGCTTCTTGACTCGCGATAGTCGTGTTGTAGAACGTAAACATTATGGTTTCCACAAAGCTCGTCGTTCAACACAATTCAGCAAACGTTAAAATTATACGTTTGTCGAAAGTTGCAAAGACAAACAAAGAAACCGCCATTTTTGGCGGTTTCTTTATATAAAAATTTTTAATAAAAAAATTAACGATGCTTTAACATTTCTGTTTTAACAATGTTTTGTTTCAAATGGCTATATTTTTCGCTCTGTAAATATAATCCAACAGAAAATCCCAACCATACAATAACACCCAATAGCAACATTGCTTTATCAGCACGTTCTAAATCAGACCAATTACGTTCAAATTTAAATTTTTTCATCTTTATAGCCCCTTTTTATATCCAAGTTGCTATCAATAATAGTCCAAAAAAATATATTTGTCAACAATTATCTTTGTTTTTGAGAAACAAACGTTGATTTTACATCTTTTTGTTTCAATTCTTTAACACCAATTGCCACGCCGGCTATCAAACTAGCCACCAAAATCCAAGGAACAATATTATATTTAGACATTGCCCACATAGTTTCACAAAAACGTTTGAAATCAGATTTTTTTTGCATATTTCACACCTTTAGTTATTTTTAACAGAATTCTTAAAGAAATATATGCAAAGTCAAGTAAAATTTATAAATATTTATTGAAATATTATAAAAACACATGTATAATCGTCCCAGTTTATATATCAAAGGATAAAACATATGTTCACAAAAGAAAAAATTAAAGATTTACATTATTCTGTATCTGGAAAAATTACTGCTGACGTTTTACAATCTGCCGCAGACGAAGTTTTAACAGAATACGGAAAAACAGCAAAAATGCCAGGATTCCGTGCTGGCCACATCCCTTTAACAGTATTACGTCAAAAATACAATGCTAACGCATGGGGTGAAGCCGTTGACAAAGCATTAAACAACGATTTACAAAAATATCTTGAAGAAAAAAAGGTTCGTATTGCTGCTCAACCAAAAGTTGATATGGACGGATTTGAAATTGGTAAAGACGTTGAATATACAATAGAATTTGACATTTTACCAACATTGCCAGATATTGATTTAGAAAAAATTACTGTCACTAAAAAAGTGACTAAATTTGAAGAAAAAGAGGTTGATACAGCATTAGAAAACATCCGTAAATCTCGCAGTGTTGCAGAAAAACAAGATGCAAA
>JAGHTM010000049.1 GCA_018065345.1 Candidatus Enterousia merdequi
AAATCATAATACATAGATTCACCACTTATATTTACACCCAAAGCAAGTGGTATTGCATATTTAGAATTTACAAACACTGGATTAGACATCAATGTTTGATAACGAACAGTTTTTCTGTCCATATTTACCATTTCAACACCAATGTATTGTGTTCCAGATATTGGTGTAATACGAATTTTTTCTGTTGCCATAGCACGTGTCATATCACGCGCAGTATCTGTAATTTTTGCAATTCTTGTTCCTGGTTCTGGTTCAAATTCATATTGAGTGACAATTGGTCCAGGTTTAATACCAACAACCTTTCCATAAATGCCAAATTCTTCAAAATGATCTTGTAACAAAACGGCAGTTTGCTTAAATTCATTTGTCACAACATTTTTACCAAACAAAGATTTTTCTAATAATTCAGGATCTGGCAATTCATATTCATGTGCAGACGCTTCACCAAGACCAACAGCAGCAACAGCTTTGCGTCGTGTTTTACGTCGCTTTGGTTTTTCTTCTATTTCTTCTTCTGTATCTTCAACGTCTTCATCTTCTGTTTCT
Source organism: Candidatus Enterousia merdequi (assembly GCA_018065345.1). GTDB lineage: Bacteria > Pseudomonadota > Alphaproteobacteria > Rs-D84 > Rs-D84 > Enterousia > Enterousia merdequi. The sequence goes on from JAGHTM010000049.1 coordinate 547, forward strand.
TCTTCGTATTCTTCTTCATATTCTTCCGTATCTTCATTTGATGGTTTAATTAAATGGAACGCGGACAATAACCACTTTATTAAATTACAAGTAGTACGAATTGCATTCTTAACATGTTCCCATTTTATATGTAACAAAATGCCAGACATTATCAAAAATAAAGCAAATAATAAAATTCCAATTGGTAATCCAGCATAAGACAATATTGGTCCAACATCCGCAGAAACTATTGAACCAGCCAAACCACCGAAACTTCCTTTTTGGAACATTAAACCAAGTCCAGCGCACCCAACACACAACGTTATAAAACCACGCAACAAATTGTATTCAGGTGCATGTTCTTCGTCCCATTTTATAAACAAACTTAATCCAAAACGTCCAAGACATAAAAACAAAAACAAAGTTGGTAAAAATCCAATAGCGTATCTAAAGAATCCAACAACATTACCAAAAACGCCATGATTTCCAAAAGAACTTTGTACCCCAACACCAGACAAATACGGATTAAAGAAAAATAATTTCAATATTAAAATAAATGATAACAAACAAAAAACAATCCCAAGCCCACGCAAAGATAAATTGCGCAAAAGCGAAGATATACTTTCTGGTAATAGATTTGTTTTCTTAACCATAATTGGTATTTTATCACAAAATAAACAAAAGTGCAAAAATCTATTTTGAATTTATCTTTTTCAAAACATATTTGACAATATCAGCGCTTATCATACCAATAAAAGCACCAAATATAACATCAGACACCCAATGTGCACCAATATAAATACGCGACATTCCAACCACAACAGCCAACGTCCAAGTTAGCCATTTAACTTTTGGGAACAACATTCCAATCATTATCAAACCAGCAAAACTTCCTGCTGTATGTCCAGACGGCATAGAATTAAATACAGATTCAAAAGTTCCTGGAACAAAAACACTTGTATTTAATGCATCATAAATAATTGGACGCGAACGACCTATTAAAACTTTTAACACACCAGTTGTAGTAAGTGCTAACAAAACAGAACAAAAAATATAAAAAACATAACTATTTTTAATTTTTACAAAAGCAAATCTAAAATCATTTTCATTTTTAATCGCTTTGTATATAAAGAACGCTATTACAGATAATGTTGTAAAACCCAACCACATTTTTGTTGAAAATATTTTTCCAATTATCCCACATATGTAACAAAGGGTTGTCCCAGTATAAACCCATGGATTACAATTTGGATTATGTATCAAAGAATATAACCATTTATCAACACCAGACAAACCAGCAACAACTAAAGCAAGAGTAATTATTGCACCATATATTATCCAATTTATTTTCAAAGTATTATCTTGTCTTATAAACATCTTATAAATCCATTAATTCATTATATATTTGTTTATCTGTTAAAATTTTCATACTTACAGCAGTTGCCATATTATCTTCATCAGAACCATTTGTTATATTTGGGCACGCTTTACGCAAAGCCTTAACATCAACATTTTTATCACTATTATAATCGTGTGCATTAAAGTCGCCGTTCATCACATTCAAGAAAAAGGCTTCACGTTGTTGTGTATTACGAATATTAGACAAACAAACCAATGGGAACACACCATGCCCATCTAAAACATTTCCATTACCAGTTTTTACAGATTTATTAAATAATTCCAACACACCACCATTATTCAAATCAATGTGACTTGCAATTCTTGAACGTCCAGCCGTTGGAGTTCCAATTAAAACACCACGTTTATTTTCATAAAAAGCCGATGCAATTGCTTCTGCAGTACCACGTGTTGTATCAGAAATTAAAACAACCACAGGTGCATTTGTAACAGCATCACCACCTGGAACAACTTCTAATTCATCAACTGCTGTTTCAGAAATACGCATAACTGGCTTTTGTCCTAGAAACAGTCCAGCCATTTTAGCAGCAGTTCTTTCGTCATCGCCCACGGCAGTTCTTAAATCAAGCACAATTCCACCAACATCATTATACTTATTTAATGCTTCATTTATAATATCAACTGAACCATTTGAAATTTTATGAACAACTATTTCTAATACACCATCCATAGTTTCGTTTTTAGCACGATGTATTATATCTGCATCTGCCAAAACAACAGTCGCACGACGCAATGTAACGTGTTTGTTTCCAAATGGTGTTAATAATTTTAATTTCACAGTTCCAGAATTATACCCAGACAATATCGCAGACATTTCAGAATCAGAAATCTTTGATACACGTTCGCCATTTACTTCTGAAATAATATCACCTTCGTGAATACCGGCATTATCTGCTGGTGAATCTTTATAAACACCAGTTATTCTGAAATTACCACGAAAATCACGTCCACCATCAAAACCGATACTTGTTAAAATACGTGTATCACTGTCATTTATAGCATCACGAGAATAAATATAATTTCCATTTTGATCAACACTTGAAAGCAAAGCATTAACAACAACTTGATACAATCCAGCATCAGACAAAGCATGCAACTGGGCATCTTTTTCACGCATTTTCAAAAGTAATGCTGTTGTTATTTCGCCATAACTTTTCCAATCTTTAGATTCTGGATATGGATAATTTGCAATCAATTCATCACCCCAAACCAACACAGCCCTTTCGCCAGTTGCTGCAATATGAGCATTTGGATTTAATTTTTCCAAACCTTCGATAACAATATCTATATTTTTTCCAGCCCAATTTACACCGTCTAATTTTTCATAAATATCTGCAAAAACTTCCGACACCGCATAAACATCCAAACCGTCTTCTATTTTATCATGGAATAATTCAGACGCGAATAAAACACACGGGGAAAAGATTAAAAAGAACGCTAAAAATAATTTTTTTATTTTCATTTGTTTTCTCCTTTCCCTTGAAATATTTACATTTAATATTCTGTTTCACGCAAATTAAAGTGATACAAAATAACATTAGAAATATAAATACTTGTCAACGTTCCACTTATGATAGAAAATGTCATAGCAATCGCAAATTCTTGCAGCATTACACCGCCAAAGACATACAAACCAATCATTGCTAAAATAGTAGAAACACTTGTCATCACAGTTCTGTATAACATTTCATTTACAGACAAATCAATCAAATCAGACATCGGCATTTTATGATATTTTTTGATATTTTCATCTATTCGGTCATAATTCACAACTTTATCGTTTACAGAATATCCAACACCCATCAAAATAACAGCAATCGCAGTTTGATTGAATTCTAATCCTGCAATAGAAAAGAAACCAAACATTAAAATCAAGTCAAACACCAATGATACAAAAGAACCGACAGCATAACCACCACGATAACGAACCCAAATATATACAGCCATCATAATAAATGAAACTAATATAGCCAAAACACCGCCACGTATCAATTCACTTCCAATTTTTGGTCCAACAACTTGAACCTGAGAATAAGTCACACGGTCGCCAAGGATATTTTTAATTTCACTTACACGTTGATTTTGTTGTTCGTCTGTTGCACCTTTGACCAAGCCAACGCGCAATAACACAGCATTATTATCAACAGATTGCAATTCTGGATTAAACGCTGCTAAATCATGACGCATCTTATCAACAGTATAATCTGCGACTACCGGTTTAACTTCCATAGATATACCACCCGAAAAGTCGATACCATAATTAAAACCTTTGAAAACGATGGACAATATAGATAAAACAATACAAATTATTGATATCCAATATGATAATTTACGATATTTCATAAAATGCAATTTCATAACTTTCCCCTTTGCATATTCTTTATATTATTATTTGTTTTTGTTATGTATATAACCAATTTTTTTGTTTTTGCCATTCATATACCAATCAACAAAAACACGTGTCAGCAACAAGCATGTAAACAATGTTGTCATAACACCGATTGACAACGTCACAGCAAAACCACGAATTGGACCTGCCCCAAATTGGAACAAAATCAACGCACAAATTAAATTAGTTAATTCACCGTCCATAACTGTCTTTGTAGAACGAACAAAACCATAATCTACTGCACGCAAAGATGGAACACCTTCACGTATTTCATCACGAATTCTTTCAAATGGTAATATGTTAGCATCCACAGCCATACCCAAAGTCAATACGATACCAGCAATTCCAGGCAATGTTAAAGTTGCACCGAACAAAGCAGACACACCTATAATCATCAATAAATTGACAATCAAAACAATATCTGCAAACACACCAAATACACCATATAACAAAGCCATAAACACCAATATCAAAGTCACACCAACAATAGAACCTATTTTTCCAGCAGCAATTGTATCAGCACCAAGTCCAGCACCAACTGTGCGTTCTTCTATGACTTCCAATGGTGCAGGCAAAGCACCGGAACGTAAAAGCACAGCCAAATCTTTTGCGCCTTGTAATGTAAAGCCACCAGATATTTGACCACGTCCACCTGGAATTGGTTCACGAATTGTTGGTGCAGATAAAACTTTATCATCCAACACAATTGCAAAACGTTCATTAACATGTTCTGTTGTAAGTTTAGCAAATCTACGTGTTCCCGAAGCATCAAATTCTGTTGTAACTACTGGCATATTATTTTGGTCAAAATCAGCCTGAGAATTTTTCAAACTGTCCCCAGAAACTTCAACTCTTGAATACACTGGCACCAATTGATTTGGATTGTCAAGATATTGCAAGAACATTGTTCCACTTGGCGCACGACCAGATTGCAATTGTTCACTTGTAACATTTTCATTAACTAAATGGAAAGACATTTTTGCTGTTTTTCCAATCAATTCTTTGATACGTTCTGGATTATCTACACCAGGCAATTGAACCAAAATATATTTTCCACCTTGGGATTGAATAGAAGGTTCTTTTGTTCCAAGCGCATCTATACGACGACGAACAATTTCAATACTACGATTCATAGCATCCGATATCATTTCTTCGCGCGCTTTGTTTGTGTAAGATACAGTTAAACTTTTACCCGAAGAATCAATATCTACATTATTACCAAGAACGCTTTTCAAACGGCCCTTGGCTTTTGATACTTCTTTGTCTTCACGAACGATTAAAGAAACACCTTGGTCATTATTACGTAATTCAGAAAAACGGATAACACCTTTGTTTCTGTCAATCATAGCACTGCGAACTTCATCATAAAGTTGAACAGATTTTTCTTTTAACATAACATCTGTATTAACTTCTAATAAAAGTTGTGCACCACCTTTTAAATCCAAACCCAAAGAAATAGGATGCATCCAAGATGGGAAATACGATGCTGTATTTGAAAACAATGTTGGTACAGCAAGCAATATACCAAACACAGAAATTAAAATAATCGCTAATTTTTTTAACATAACTTACCCCTGAAACAATCAAATTATTCTACATTTGCAATAGCGTTTTTATTTACTTCGATAACAACACCTTTTGCAATTTCCATCATAATTGTTTTTTCGTTTATTTTTTTAACAGTTCCATAAATACCCGCTGCTAATACACGATTACCAACCTTGATGCTGTCCAACATTTTTTGATATTCTGCCATACGTTTTTTATTTGGACGTATCATAAACAAATACAAAATAGCCATAATCACAGCACAATAAATAATCATTCCCCACATACTTCCTTGTGGTTGTGCTGGAACATTTTGTGTAACTTGATTTACAACTTCAACTGTTTCGTTCATATAAAAACTCCTTTTAATTAAGACAACACTAGTAAAAAAACCGAAATAAGTAAAGCATTAAATCTATATTCTTTCAAACATAGCATCTAAATCAGATATCGGTATTATTTTATAAACTGGTCGACCATGATTACATTCGCCACCCCGCTCTGTTCTTTCTATTTCACGCAACAAAGCATCCATTTCAAGATAAGTCAATTTACGTCCAGATCGGATAGAATGATGACACGCATAATTAGCCAATTTCAAATGTAATTTTTCACCTAATCGCGAAGAATGACCATACGCTTTGACTTCATCTGCAATTTCTTGCAAACATTTTTCCCAATCTAAATCCCAATCAGATGGTTTTTCAAATATCGCAACTGCCCCTTCGCCAAATTCATCCAGATGCAAACCACATTGTGCCAGCTCATCTTTGATTACCAACACAGAATCAACATCTTCACTTCGTAATTTAATAACGATTGGTGTTAAAAGTGGTTGTGTTTTTATTTCATGCTTGCGCAATTTTTCATAAGTAATTCTTTCATGTGCAGCATGTTGATCAACAATAACAAAACCATTTATATTTTCTGATAATATATATTTATTGTTTAATTGGCCAATAACACGTCCAAGTGGCAAATCAAATTCAGATTCTTTTTGTTCCACTTTTTCAACATTATTTTGTTGAATATTTTGTGTATTTCTTGTTGGTTCTGCAACAAAACTTTGTATAAAGTTATTTTGTTTTTCAACACTTTCAACATTATGATTTAAGAAAGTTTGCACAGGTGGCAAAACAAATTTTTTATCTGTTTTATCATCATTATTTTCAAAAACGATATTTTGATTTAATGTTTTAGATAAAACATCACGCAAAGATTTGATAATAAAAGAACGCACATGTGTTGGTTCCAAAAAATGAAGTTCTGTTTTTGATGGAGAAACATTAACATCTACATCACGTGTTGGCAAATCTAAATATAATGCACACAAAGGAAATTCACGCGCATGCATAACATCCATATATGCGGCACGCAAAGCCGCAACCAAAACTTTATCTTTAACACTGCGTCCATTAACAAATAAATATTGATCCACAGACGAAGCGCGTCTCAAAGTTGGATTTGATATAAACCCATGTAAACGCATCTCTGACGATGATGAAGAAACATCAACTGGCAACATATTTCCACGAACATCTTCACCCATCACAGATATAATTCTTTCGATTAAATCTTGATTTTTTGGGAATCGCCATTTGTTGTTCAATAAAAAACCAACATCTGTTCGTGACAAAGCAAGACGTTTAACAACATCAAGAACAGCCAACATTTCAGATTTATCACTGTTCAAAAATTTTAATCTGGCTGGCGTTTTTGAAAATAAATTTGCCACACGAATACGCGTTCCACTTTCCCAATCAGACGGCTTGATTTCCATAGTATTCACATCTAAACACAAACCGTTTTCACATTTACCGTTATTTGTATCAATAACCATATCAGACACAGATGCAATAGACGGTAAAGCTTCCCCACGAAAGCCCATAAAATTTATATTTAATAAATCATCATTTGGAAGTTTTGATGTAGCATGACGTAATACACAATTTTGTAAATCGTCTTTTCCCATACCATGCCCGTTATCCATAACAGAAATCATAGTACGTCCACCATCAATGACATCTATGATAATTTGGTCAGCCCCGGCATCCAGCGCATTTTCTACTAATTCTTTAACAACGCTTGCTGGTCTTTCAACCACTTCCCCAGCAGCAATTTGATTTATCAAAAAATCAGGCAAAACGCGGATAGACATTTTAATCCTTGAATTTTACATCTATGATTTCAAATTCTTTTTCACCACTTGGCAAACGAACAGTACAAGTATCACCAACACAATGCCCAATCAAAGCACGTCCCACAGGAGATGTACAAGATATAACCATACGACCATCAGATTCAATATCAGACAATATACGACATTCCATTTTGTTGCCATCTTCGTCTTCGGTCAAAACTTTTGCACCAAACACAACACGATCTCCAGACAAAGTATCTATATCTATGACTTGCGCATTTTCAATAGTGCTTTCTATGAATTGAATACGTTTATCGATTTGACGTTGTTTTTCTTTTGCAGCACTGTAATCAGCATTTTCAGACAAATCGCCCAAAGAACGCGCCCATTGAACAACCTTTAAGATTTCAGGACGTTGATTTTCCTTTAAATCTTTCAATTCTTTGATTAAATCGTCAAACCCCTGACGAGATATTGGTTTCTTTTCCATAACTTTCACCTTAAATCTATAATAACAATAAAACATAAATTTTAATTTTGCAATTATGAATTGAAACTATTATAATACACCTTGTTATGTTCAGATTTGGTCCAAAAGTTTTAACAAGATTTCTAACAAGACGTTTTTTCGCCAGTTTTTTTCTGGTAATGTTAATAATATGTGGTGTTATCTATGCTGTGACATTTGTTGAAAGATTATCATCTAACCCGACAGCACTTGAAACAATGATGGACGCATGGATTCGATTGTTAGAATATATTCCTATGTTTTTACCACTTGCTGTATTTATGGGGACATTGCTTGCTTTCTATAATTTGACACGGTCTTCTGAATTGATAATTACATCTGGAACAGGATTATCCCCTTTTCAAATTGCAAGACCATTTTTATTTGGTGCTTTTGTAATTGGTGCTGTTGCGGCAACTTTGGTGAATCCATATTCTGTAAATTTATCTACCAGCAATCTAACAAATCACCAATTAAAATTGATAGACGGGGCGATTTGGTTGCGCGAATCTTCTGAAAACAGCAATTTAACAATTCGTGCAAAAGAAATAAAAATGCCTAATAACAAAGATATAATATTTTATAATGTCACAATATTATCTCAAGATGGCGATTTCAAATTACAAGAACGCATTACTGCAACCCAAGCAACATTATCCAACAACGGTATTGATATTCAAAAAGCAAGCATTATTGGTTCTGACGGCATATCACGCAACGGAAACAGACATATTGATACAAAACTGACCCCACAAACAGTATTGGACAGATATCTTCAGCCGGACCAAATATCTTTCTGGAAATTACCTGAATTTATAAAAAAGATGGATTCCATTGGTGTTTCAACACGCGGGCATTTAATGCAGCTTTGGACACTTTTGTTTTTACCACTTAATATGATAGCAATGGTAATACTTGGGATTGCTTTTGCCCAAACGAAACAAAGAAGAAATTACAGTTTTGGTATTAAATTCAGTCTTGGGATATTGACATGTTTCGCATTGTATTTTATTACTAATTTGTTTAATGCACTTGGGAACACTGGGGCATTACCACCATTGATTTCTATTATCGCACCACAAATAATAATTATCGCTGGGGCATGTATGTTTATAACAAGTTTTGATACAATCTAGAAAGGATACATTTATGCCAATAAGAAGAAAGAAAAGCAAAAAATATTTAGTGTGGGCAATAATCATTGCACTTGTTATTTTAATGATTGTATCTTTCCCGAACCACCCTGTGTTTAACGAAATCGTATTATACCCATGAACTATATAGATATATTCACAGAAGCATTATCAGCAGAAAAAGGACGCAGTAAAAATACTTTGATATCATACACGTCTGATTTAACACATGCCCAAGATTCGATTGGCAATCTGTTAGACGCAACATCAGACGACATACAAAATTATCTAACAAATTTGAATGACAAACCATCTTCTATTGTCCGCAAAGCAAGCGCCCTTCGTTCTTTTTACAAATTTTTAATGTTAGAAAAAATTATAACAAAAAACCCAACAACAAACTTGGAATTACCAAAGCGTGGGCGTGCATTACCAAAATATTTATCACCAAATGAAATAGAATTATTGATATCTTCTGCTGGCGATATAAAAACATCTGTTCGTCTTCGTTGTATGTTAGAATTGTTGTATGCTTCGGGATTACGTGTATCTGAATTATGCGAATTACCGTTATCTGCAAACTTGGGTGATAAATTGCTAATCCATGGCAAAGGTGCCAAAGAAAGACTGGTCCCTATGCACGAAGCCGCCCAAGATGCTTTACACAAATGGTTAAATGTTCGTGGAGATGTTGATTCAAAATACGTATTTCCAACGTGTTCTAAAACCGGGCATATAACCCGTGATGGTTTTTTCAAAATATTAAAAAAGTGTGCGGTATTGGCTGGCATTGAACCATCAAGGGTTTCGCCACACGTTCTGCGTCATTCGTTTGCTTCACATTTACTGGCAGGCGGTGCAAATCTGCGTGTAATACAAACAATGCTTGGACACGAAGACATTTCAACGACACAAATATACACACATGTATTACCAGAAAAATTACGTGATACAGTTGAAAACGCTCATCCATTGGCACATAATGAGATTAAGGATATATAAAAAATGATAACAAAATGCGATCATCCAGGTTGTACAAAAGCAGGCACTTGTCGTGCTCCCAAAACACGTGATTTGAAAGAATATTGGTGGTTCTGTAAAGAACACGCTGCAGAATACAATAAAAATTGGAATTATTATGCCAATATGACCCCAGACGAAATAGATGCAGAATGGGAACGCGAAACTTTTGGTATTGCTGATAAAGACAAAGACCAAGCAAATAAAAATGAAGATGATTATGTAAATTTCTTGAACGACTTTTTATCTGGCCGTAATACATTTGATAAAATGCCAGTCAAAAAATCTGTGCCATCAACTATTGTATCTGCATTACAAACATTGGATTTACCAATAACTGCAACATGGCGTGAAATCGGAAGTAAATATAGAAGCCTGGCCAAGAAATACCATCCTGATACAGCAAAAGACAAATCATCAGCCAAAGAATTTATGCGTATAACCACCGCATACGAAACATTAAAAAAACATTTCAAGAAATAAAAAAATCCCCTTTGGATTCCAAAGGGAATGGGAGAGTTGTGAAAAAAATTTGTTTTCGCATTCGGCCTGACTTTCGTCAGGCATTGCGGGTGGCCTTGCCCCCCGATAACCCCCTGCCGTTTTATCGTCCCATGCGGGGGCTCGAACACTTTCGTGCGCGGTGCTTTGGCCTTTTGTGCTTTATTTCTTTTGTTCGTATCTTTTACACTATACCCTTTGGCACCGCGGGAACATTAAATCGCTTAATTCGGCCAATTTGGCATTGGTGGTTCTTCTGGCATTGGTGGTTCTTCTGGCGTTGGTGGTAATAATGGATGCCATTCAGACACCCCGAACACGGACGACCGGAAGTCGGAGTAGGACCGAACGCTGCCGGCGCAGTCGTTAGCACAGTCGAGCGCGCAATCGAAAGCATTGGCGCTGTCGAAGTTGAACACCCACGAAGGGGAAGAGACATTTATATATGTGCCATCTTTCTCGGCATCGTATCCACTTGCTTGACACCAGCAATATCTTCCTGAAGTATCTAACG
>JAGHTM010000140.1 GCA_018065345.1 Candidatus Enterousia merdequi
GGGGTAAAACGTGAAATGTTGATGCGTAAAGTAAATCGGAGACATTAAATGAAATTGGTTTTGATGGGAACAAATGATTTTGTTGTCCCAGTATTTGATGAACTGGCAAATAAACACGATATTATCGCTGTGTTTACTCGCGCACCAAAACCAATGGGACGTAAACATATTTTAACACCGTCGCCTGTACATAATTGGGCTGTTTCTCGTGGCTTAAATGTTCATACTTCAATTAAAGAATTTGATGGTATTGCTGATAAGCCAGATTTTATAATTGTTATTTCTTATGGGGTTATCTTACGTGATAATGTATTAAATGCTGCACGTTGTATAAATATTCATCCGTCAAGTTTGCCAAAATATCGTGGGCCTTCTCCAATACGAACCGCTATTTTGAATGGTGATAAAAGTTTGGATGTTTGCTTGATGGCGATGACCGAAGAAATGGATGCAGGTGATGTTTATATGCGTGAAAATATAGATATAGACATAAATGACAATAATGAGATAGTTGAAGGCAAAGTGTCGAATGCTGCAATTAAAATGCTGAATCAATATTTGAAAGAACCGGATAAATATATTGCACAACCTCAAATTGGAGAACCAACATTTACACGTAAATTTACTGGTGATGATGAAATAATAGATTGGGACAAATCATCAACAGAAATTCATAATCAAATTCGTGCGCTTGGGTGCGGTCGAACAAAAATAAATGGTATTGATGTAAAAATTGTGGAAACATTACTAGAAAATGGTGAGTTGAGAATTGTAAGGGTTCAACCATCTGGAAAAAATCCGATGGATTGGAAAAGTTTTATTAACGGTCTGCATGGTGCAGATATCAAATATGGAGAATAAAAATGGCTAAATTTTGTAAGATTGGAAATGCTCATGTTATCCCTAATACATACAATCGCATGGTAGAAAATCCGGAAAAATGCCCAAATAAAAATAAGAGAGAAATTTGTATGCACTGTGTAATGTTTATAAATGCAAGCGCTAATAAAACAAGATAGTTTTTTAAAAGGATGATAAAATGGCTTTGGTGAAATATGCTGGTGTGAATAAATTTGAAACAGAACACCAAGATAATTATACCCAAGAATTGGTTAGGGATAGAACAAACGAAAAAACAGATTGCTATGGTTGTATCTTTTGTGGTGAAAATGAAAATGTTTCTGAACGGCGTTTGTGCGCAAGATATATAAATGAAATTGCAGAAGTGCAAGGTATTGGAACTTGCGATGCTGGAAAAAGTCGTTTCCATTGGTATAATCAGGTTGGGTTGATTAAAAAACGTATTTTAGAAGCGACTGGTTTTAAATTTAAGAACAGATAAATATGTCACGTTATAAAATAATTGTTGAATATGATGGAACAAATCTGATTGGTTGGCAAGAAAACAGTCAGGGTGATTCTGTGCAATCTTTGCTACAAGATGCAATATATAAATTTTGTGGCGAAAAGACAGAAGTGTATTCTGCTGGTCGTACAGATGCTGGGGTTCATGCAATAAATATGGTGGCGCACTTTGATTTGAAAAATGAAAAAAATTCAGAAACGATTAAACGTGCTATGAATTTTTATTTAATAGATAGTCCTGTTGCTGTATTAAATTGTGAATCTGTAAGCGATGATTTTCATGCGCGTTTTTCTTGTACAAAAAGATATTATAAATATATCGTTTTGAATCGTGATGTTCCGACTGTTTTACAAAAGAATCGTGTTTGGTGGGTGCCTCAAAAATTAAATATTGATTTAATGAAAGATGCTGCAAAAAAGTTGGTTGGAAAACATGACTTTTCTTCTTTTCGTGCTGCACAATGTCAAGCAAAAAGCCCAATTAAAACATTAGATTCTTGTGATATTATCCAACAAGGCGAAGAAATAATCTTTGAATTTTCAGCGCGTTCTTTTTTACATCATCAAGTTCGAAATATGGTTGGGACTTTGGTCGAAATAGGTCGTGGAAAATCATACGACATAGATGAAATATTTGACAAGAAAGATAGACGTGCTGCGGGCCTAAATGCTCCTGCATGTGGGTTATATTTTGTTAAGGCTGATTATTCCAGGGGCGCAAATTAGATATTCTTGTTATTGTTTTATCTTGATATATCAATAAACCACGGTTTATAATTTTTGCATGACAATGTGGTGCTTCAATTTTTACTGGGGTAATTATGAAGTCAACTGTTGTATCAGAACATATTGTTTCTATGTTTTTTATCACACTTGTTAATGTTTTTATATAAACTAATTTCCAATTCTTTGTTTGATATATGCATAAACCTTTGACACATTTATATCTTTCGTTTTTATCTTGTTTTTCTTCACCATTAAATTCACGCCATGAATTAAATACAAAATAATGTGCAGATGATTTTGCTTTGCTGAATTTTAATTTATTATCAACAACAAAAGCGACTAGTTCATTATCAGATGTAGAATAAAATAACGGTTTTTGTCGAAAGCATGATGTTAAAACAGCGCAAGTTATAAAGCATACGCATATAATATAATTTATATTTCGTATAAATATATTTTTAGAATTTGGTTTTACAATCGATATTAGACATATTAAACCAAATACACTTAACAATAATACAGAATTAGAAATATAATTTATGCGTAAATTAGCATAAGGTAAATCAGAAATATGTTCTGCAATCTTTAATGCAAATTGATAAATATAATTTGTTATGTCTAAAAGAAAATGATTTCCAAATAAAGCGAATATAGTTCCAAGCATAACCAATGGCATAATGGCAAAAGAAAATATCGGCAATATAACAACATTACCAATCAAAGTATAAATTGGTATGTAACCAAAATGCGCTATGACAAAAGGTAAAGTAAATACTGTTGCAATAATTGCGGTCATTAAAGATAAATAAAGTATATGTAATACCCGATTGGTTGTTGTTCTTTTAGTGTATTCTTTATTGCCAAAGAAATAAAG
>JAGHTM010000072.1 GCA_018065345.1 Candidatus Enterousia merdequi
GCGTCAACCGTAACGATTTCACTGTGTTAGCACTTGTGAAATCTACTTGTTGTCTGCGGCTTTCACGGTTTTGTCCTTTTTTTATTCTCTCTTTTTTTATACAAACACTCTTTGTGTGTAGGATTCGCTCGGCTAATGCCTGCGCGTCAACCGTAACGATTTCACTGTGTTAGCACTTGTGAAATCTACTTGTTGTCTGCGGCTTTCACGGTTTTGTCCTTTTTTATTCTCTCTTTTTTTGTACGAAAACTATTTGTGTGTAGATTTCGCTCGTCTAACGCCTGCGCGTCAACCGTAACGATTTCACTGTGTTAGCACTTGTGAAATCTACTTGTTGTCTGCGGGTTTCAGCGTGTTTGAACATTTCTTTTTCTCTCTTTTTACCCACATATTATATCACAAAAAGAACCATTAAACAAATAATAGACCTTATATTTTTTATCAAAACAAAAATATTGACAAATAAAACAAATTGGCTATTATACATTAAAACATAAACAGGATTTATTATGAAACAAAACAAAAAAGTATTATTATCCCAAGAACAAAAATTCTTAAAGCCAAGACATTCTAAATACATTGGCGAAAACTCAAAGCGTGATACTTTCACATTGAGAAAAGATTTGAATAATTTTAATGAAAGTTATGAATTACAAATGAGAAGATTTAAATCTGCTGTAAGACAAAATCTTGCTTCACATACACCGATGTCTAAATTCGCAAAAGAATTTTTGATTATCTCTATTGTTTTGGTAGCATCTGCATTATATTTACAAGGAAAAGCATACAAACAATCTAGCAATCATGAACAAAACATACAAATCAACAAAAACAACCATAATATTCCTGGTAATGTCATAAGCTTTTTAAGTTTTTTTGCTTTTTTATTGTTTATGCTCCCAATGGTTGATGCTGCAAAACAAATAAAAGTTTCCAGAAAAGTTAATTCGTTTTATAACCATATATTCGTAAGACATTTCAAACAATTACAAAAAAAGAATCCAAAATTATCTGATGATATTTTATTGTCTTTGAACCCAGAATTATCAGAAATAGTTGGTCAAACACTTGTACACGACCTTTCTGAACAAGACTTTAACAAACTGGTTAAAATTGCTACACATTTTTATAACACAAAACAAAAAGACAACATCGATAAATTCGACGGTTTGATTGAAAATGCTGTAAAAATCATCTCTGATGCCACAGTAAGAAATCCATTTTTATTAGATAAATTATTGTATGTATATCAAGGTAATTTTCCACAAACATACCTTTATAGTCCACAAATAAAATCAGCCAAAACAATGTAACAAATGAAATACTTTAATGCAGGTATGCCTGACGATTTTGAAGAAAAGTTACCAGAATTAAAACAACGCACTCTAAAGTGGCAAACTCTCTATCATTCTGGAACAGAAATAAATTCTCAGGCAACTATATCATTTCATTCTGCTTTAACAGACAAACCTTTTGGAAATTTAGTCTTGGTTCCAGGCTTGGCAACAAATTCTAAAATTGACCCTTTAACAAAATCTATTACATATTGGGGATTAACTCATCAATACAATGTATTTACCATAGATACTATTCTGGGTGATTTTGAAACAAACGTAAATCAAGATAACGCTTATAAATATACCTTTGATGAAACCAAAAATATTCTTCATCAAACTTTTCAATTTATTACACCATATACAAGTCAAAAAACTTGTATAATTGGACATTGTATCAGCACAATATTGATTACTGCTATTTTTAATGATTATGTAAAAAACAATCAAAAAAATCCTTTTTATTCTGCTATTTTCTTTGCCCCATGGCCAGAAATAACAGAACAAAAATATACAACGATGGAAACATATCACAAAATTTTACAAAACAAACCAAAACCTTGGGACGATATAACCAAGGCAAAAATACAACATTTGAAATATGTTTTATCGTTATACAAACTCAGACATTTAGATATCCAACAGCAATTCGAACCAGAAATTATGAACAAATGGCGAATTCCTGTCACTTTTGTTGCAGCAAATCGCGACAATATTGCCCCTGCTTCTCGTATTAACACAAATGTTGATATTTTACGCAGTTTGCCAAACGGTAAATATTTTAACTATTTGCGCTTTCCACACGCCACACATACTTTTCATAATGCCTATCAAGACACATATTCTGTGTTACAATTAATAAAATCTCAATCAAAAAAAATTCGCCAATAAAAACTTGACAAACTGATTTTTTGTATTATATTATTTGTATAAGCAATACAAAAAGGAATGAAATATGTCATTATCAATACCAAGAAAAAGAGTTATTTTAAAAGCCGTAATCGATATGATTAAAACATATCGCCATGCCGAACACGTTCAAGACATTACTCCAAATACTGAACTAAAAACAGAACTTGGTTTAACAAGTTTGGACCTAGCAGAAATTATTTCTATATTTGAAAACAAACACAAAATGGATATTGATATCCCTTTCAATAGCATAAATACCATAGACGATTTAGCAAACGGAATCCACAAGGCAATTGTTCAAAAATACCAACAAATAAATAAAAAAACTCTTTTTCAAAACGCCGTGGCTTACAGAAAAGCACACCCAATACAACCTAAGGCTTTTGTGTACAGAACTTTGACTTCTGAAAAAGGTGTTTTATCAAAGGTAATCAAAACTATTCACGAAAAAGCAATTTTAAGAGAACCTGTAAATATCACTATTGATACAAATTTACGCGATGATTTAGATTTAGCAACTCTTGATATTGCTGAAATTTGTATGGCACTAGAATCATTTTATAAAATCAATTTGAATGATATTCTTATAGAAAATTTAAGAACTGTTAAAGATTTGGTAAATACCGTTTTTACACGCACACACACTGAAAAACAGACATTACAACAAACTGTTCTAGCAACAATATCAAATCAAAGATAAACCGGGGTAAAAAAAATGAAATTCGAACAAATAACCATCGATAACATCTATAATGTCGCAAAAGAATATTTGTTGAACGAAACTGATTTAACAGAACAAGAATTTAGCAAACATTCTGACTTAAAACATGATTTAGGTCTGGACAGTCTTAACATTGTAGAAATTATAGACGATATTGAAAAAAAACTTAACGTGTATATTCCTTTTGACCAAGAAGAAAGATTAAATAAATCTGGTAATTTGCTTGAATTCTGTATGTTATGCAAACAATGTATGAAAGACAACACTAAAATCAAAAACTCAGAACAAGAAAAACAAAAAACAGAAAACACACCTGTAATTGCTTTTCAAGAAATCGATTTATCACAAATAAAACAAAAAAAACCACAAGAATTGACTGCTAATGATATTTTTCTAACTGCAAAAAAAATTCTTATGGACAAACTAGATTTAGTAAACAACGAAGTTGATGGACATAAAAAATTAAAATATTTTTGTCGTGACGATGCAGCAAGATTGGAATTATTGATAGACATTGAACACGAACTTGGCATTGATTTGAATTGTTTTGACCAAACAAACAAAAACGCTTCCTTACTTGAATTTTGCGAATTGTGTTATTACGATTTACACGGCACAAACATGCAAGAACCAAAATCTAGTTTCAAAGATAAAATACAAACTTTGAAAGATAAAGTTATTACAAAATTTAATACAAACACATCAAAACAAAAAGTTGTTGTCACACCATTGTCCCCAATGGACCAACATGTTGCGTTTTTGAAAAAAACCAACAGTTATCATATACCTGGTTTTGATGATAAAAACTTGCAATCTCAAATCGCAAAATATATTAAATCTATAAAAACAAAATAACCTTATAAAAAAGAGAAAAAATATGAATGCTAATAAAATAACTCTTGATGATATAATCGCAACAGCAACAAAATACCTGGCCAAAGATTTGCTTGGGATTTCTGAAAACAATATCCATGAAAACAGCAATTTGCACAAAGACTTTAAAATAGACAGTCTTGACAAGATAGAATTGTTAGTTGCTATTGAAAACACACTTGATATCAAATTAACATGTGACAATGAAGTTCTAACAGCTATTTCTTTGAAAGATTTTTGTAAAATCTGTTATGCTGATTTACAAAAAAGCACAAAAGTCATAAATGTTCATGACATATTTAATGTTGCAAAAAAATACTTGATTCAAAACAGAGGTTTATTAAATACAAACATCGATACAAACAGCAACTTGTCATGTGATTTGAATTTAGTAACTAAATCAGACAGAAAAAAATTGTTGAAATTTATTGAAAAACAGTTAAATATTACTCTCACTTGCGAAAAAGACGTACACAAAGTAAGAACTTTACATGAATTTTGCACACTATGTTTGCATGATTTGTATGTACAAAAGAATTTGAAAGTGCCTCGTAAAGAATCATCATTACGCAATACTTTCAATAAAATCATGTCTGAATTAGTAAGAGATGTTAGATACATAAAAACAATAACAAGATAACAACATAAAAAAAGGAAAAAAAAATGAGTAGAACAAAAAGATTTATAAAAACATCTAACCAAGAAATCAAACACAGACCTGTGTATTCAAAAGCAAGACAAAACGACACAAAAACAAAATTACAATTAAGAATGATGTCCACACATCAAAAACATTCAAGATAATATATATTATCAAAATAAAAACGGGGTTAAACCCCGTTTTTTTATTCTATGACCAATTCTTTACCATGTGTATCAACATTTACAGTCGAACCTTCACCAACACGACCAGATAAAATTAAATCTGCTATTTTATCTTCAACCGCATTTGTGATTAAACGTTTCAATGGGCGTGCACCAAACACTGCATCATATCCATTATCACCCAGCCATTGAATTGCTTTATCCGACACTCGCAAAGATATTTGACGTTCACTTAAACGCTTTTCCAATATTCTTAACTGTATCTTTACAATATCAGCCATTACATCTTTGCCAAGTTGATTAAAGAATACTATTTCATCTATACGATTTATAAATTCAGGTCTGAATTGTTTTTTCACAGCATCTATATTTGGCAAATTACTTGTCATTATAATAATAGTATTTGTAAAATTCACAATACGACCTTGGCCATCTGTCAATCTTCCATCATCTAATATCTGTAAAAAGACATTAAATACATCCGGATGTGCTTTTTCTATTTCATCAAAAAGTAATACTTGATATGGACGACGACGCACAGATTCTGTCAATTCACCACCCGCTTCATATCCAACATATCCTGGAGGTGCACCAATCAAACGCGCAACAGAATGAGGTTCCATATATTCAGACATATCTATTCTTGTCATTGCATTATCATCGTTAAATAAATATTCAGCCAATGCTTTTGCAACTTCTGTTTTACCAACACCAGTTGGCCCCAAGAACATAAAAGAACCAGATGGACGACGTGGGTCTGATAATCCAGCACGAGAACGACGAATGGCACGTGCAACTACAGACAGCGCATGATCTTGACCAACAACGCGCTTGCGTAGTTCATCTTCAATATTTAACAATTTAGATTGTTCTTCAACTGATAATCTATCTGCTGGAACACCTGTCCATTTACTGACAACTGCAGCAATATGTTCTGGCAACACAGTTTTATATTCTTTGGATTCGCTATTTTGTTTTTTAATTTCTTCTTCTAATTGTGGAATCTTGCCATATTGCAACGCCGATGCTTTTTCATAATCACCATTTCGCATGGCAATCGCAACTTCAGCACGAGCAGAATCCAAAGCCGCCATAGCATCAGAAAGGCCGCGCATTTTCTTTTGCTCATCTTTCCATTTTGCAGTCATTTCATCAGATTCACTCTGCATTTTTTCAATCAATTTTTCCAAATCAACCAAACGTTTTTTAGATTCTTCATCTTTTTCTTTCTTTAATGCTTGTTGTTCAATTTTTAATTGCATTAAATGTCTATCTAATTCATCTAGTTTTTCTGGCTTAGAAGCAATTTCAATACGCACACGTGCAGCTGCTTCATCTATTAAATCGATTGCTTTGTCTGGCAAGAATCTATCTGTGATATAACGATTAGACAATTTCACAGCCGCAACCAGCGCAGAATCAGAAATACGAACACCATGATGACCTTCGTATTTATCTTTCAAACCACGCAAAATCGATATAGTATCATCCACAGTTGGTTCATCAACATAAACTGGTTGAAAACGACGTGCAAGAGCAGGATCTTTTTCAATATATTGACGATATTCATCCAAAGTCGTAGCCCCTACGCAATGTAATTCACCACGTGCCAACATTGGTTTTAATAAATTACCAGCATCCATAGAACCTTCGCCTTTGCCAGCGCCAACCATAGTATGCAATTCATCTATGAATAAAATAATTTCGCCATTTGCTTCTTTGACTGCTTTCAAAATTGCTTTAAGGCGACCTTCGAATTGGCCACGAAACATAGCGCCAGCCATCAAAGCCCCCATATCCAAAGAAAGCAATTT
>JAGHTM010000066.1 GCA_018065345.1 Candidatus Enterousia merdequi
TATGTTTTTCATTTTCTCTCCTTTGTATTAAACAAAAAACCGCACTTGTGAAAAGGGCGGTTGGAGGCTCAAAACAATTCGAAACGAAAATTGCGGGCTTATTCTAATATTCACCCCCTCCAACCATAAGTTGGAGGCATTTTTCGTCTGCTTGCGACGCGTTTCATAAGGGTTTTGAGTCCCATCAGCAAAACTCTTGCTGACAACATTATTATACCACAAAAAAACGCATATAAAAGTTAAAAACTTTAATATTTCTTGGATTTTATTTGCAATCCGGATTTTAGGTGTTATAATCATTCTGCTTTGGGTGGTTAGCTCAGTTGGCTAGAGCGTCACGTTGACATCGTGGAGGTCGTTGGTTCGAGCCCAATACCACCCACCATTTATTGTTTTTAATTTTAACTCAAAAAAAGCGCTTCTTATGGACGAGAAAAAAACAAAAAAATATCTTCAAGGTCCTGGATTTCACAAAGTAGTGGTTTTCAGCATAATTAATTTTCACAAGTTTTTTTGTATATCTTGTGATAATTGTATTTTCCATCAGGACTGTCACGAAGTAAGACACAAACGAGAAATATGTGTTGCTGCGAAAGAAACAACAAAACGTTTGAAACATTTTACTATTGGTCACGTTCATGGCTTTATAGAAGACGAATTTTATGTGTCTGAAAATCCAAAAGAACGCGATTGGCTAAACAGTACTTTATACAAAATACAACAAAAATATATATCAGATCAAAATGTCCGGGATTAAATTGGTTTTAATGTCTTGTTGTGCGCCGTGTTCTTGTGGTGCAATAAAACAATTACATGACGGCGAAATACCTGACATAAGTGATTTTATTGTTATGTTTTTTAACCCTAATATTTTTCCAGAATCTGAATATCAAAAAAGATTAAACGAACAAATTAAATATTGTGAAAAATTGGGTGTAAAATACATTGTTGGCGATTACGACCATGATGCTTGGAAGCAACATATTGCCGGTCTTGAAAACGAACCAGAACGTGGTAAAAGATGCAGTAAATGTTTTGCTTATCGTTTTTGTTTTGCACAAAAATATGCGAAACAAAATGGTTTTAACGCAATTGCTTCTGTGTTCGGTGTATCTCGCCACAAAGACCAAACCCAAGTTGATATGGCTGGGAACCAATCTTGTAATGAAATAAAATATTTGCCAATTAAATGGAACGAAAGTTTAAGAAATCAAATCAATCATGAATCTGATTTTTACCGTCAAAAATATTGTGGCTGTGAATTTTCTTTGCGAAAATAAATTCATATAAAGTTTGCTTTTTGCTTTTATTTTTCTATAATTTTATTGAAATATAACAAAAGGTTAAATATGTCATCTATTTATGTTTTTCCTGGTCAAGGCGCACAAGCCGTTGGTATGGGGTATGATTTATACCAAAATAACAGCGATGCACGTGCTGTATTTGACGAAATGGATTCTGCATTAAATGAAAAATTGTCAGATATTATTTTTAATGGACCAATTGAAACTTTGACTTTGACAGCAAATGTTCAACCAGCAATCCTTGCGACATCTATTGCTATGTTTCGTGCTGGGAATTATCCAAAGCCAGACTTTATGGCAGGACATTCTTTGGGTGAATATACTGCACTTTGTGCGGCTGGCGCTTTAAGTTTAACTGACGCAATAAAACTTGTTCGCTTGCGTGGTGAATCTATGCAAAACGCTGTTCCTGCTGGTCAAGGCGCTATGGCTGTTATTTTAGGAATTGAACATGACACTTTGAAATCTGTTTGCGAAAAAGCAGAACAAGAAACTAATTCAATATGCGATATTGCAAACGATAATTGCCCTGGACAAATTGTTATATCTGGTGCAAATGCTGCAATAGAACGCGCAATGGAATTATCAAAAGAATCTGGTGCAAAACGCGCTATGAAATTGGCTTTATCTGTTCCACCACATTCAAGATTGATGCAACCTGTTGTCGATATTATGAAAAAAGCACTGGATAACACAGAAATAAAAACACCAATTGTTCCAATTATTTCTAATAAAACATGTCAACCTATGACAGATGTCAACGAAATAAAAGACGCTTTGCTTTATCAAATCACACATGGTGTTCGTTGGCGCGAATCTGTATTATCTATGGTAAATCTTGGTATTGATGATTTAACAGAAATCGGTCCAGGGAATGCCTTGATTGGTATGGTAAATCGAACAACAGATAAAATAAATGCTCACAAATAAAAGGTAAAAATAAAAATGAAAAATTCAGAAGTAAAAAGAGAAACAACAATAGAAATACCATCAAAAAACAATCGTGGTTGCACTATCCAGGCCAAAACAATATTTTGGACCGTGTTATGGTGCGCTATTTGCAGTATTGCTGTCAAAGAATGCAAAAGGGCAGACATCAGACTAGAACAAGAAAAAATTAAACTTGAACAATTAAAGAAAGATTCAAGTGCAACGAAAACATCTAATACAAACATTGACACATTAAAAATTGGAAATTATCAAAAAGAATATGTGCCTTTGTTCAAAATATATCAACAAAATAACAAACAAAAATAACGGGGGATAAAGATGTTTGATTTGAAAGACAAAGTTGTTTTGATAACAGGTGCCACAGGTGGTATTGGTGGTGCTATTGCTAATCAAATGAAATTGGCTGGCGCAACAGTTGTTGTGACTGGTCGTAATCTTGAAAAATTATCAAACTTTGATGATTCTTTTATAAAAATTCAATCAGATTTATCTGTCGAAGGTGCTTCTGAAAAATTGGTTTCTGATACCATTGAAAGAACTGGCAAAATAGATATTTTAATCAACAACGCTGGTATCACATCAGACACATTAATGATGCGTATGAGTGACGAACAATTTGATAATGTTATAAACACAAATCTTCGTGCAACTTTCAAAATGTGTCGTGCATGTTTGATGCCTATGATGAAACAAAAATTCGGACGCATTATAAATATGGCATCCATAGTTGGTGTTGTTGGTGGCATTGGTCAAACAAACTATGCTGCCAGCAAAGGTGGTATTATCGCTTTGACAAAATCTATCGCAGCCGAAGTTGGTTCACGTGGAATTACAGCAAATGCAATTGCCCCAGGATTTATAAAAACACCTATGACAGATGTTTTAAATGAAGATTTGAAAAAGAAATATCTTGAACAAATACCAGCTGGACGATTTGGTGAACCAATTGATATTGCAAACGCTTGTGTTTTCTTGGCAAGTGATGAAGCATCATATATCAACGGTCAAACAATCCATATAAATGGTGGAATGGGGAGGTTTTAATTATGCAAGCACAAGATTTCAAAGAATTACAAACAAAAAGATTAAATTTACAACCACTGGTTGCTACTTTTGATTTTGCAACATATTTGTTCAAATTGATTTCGAACAATCGTGAATTTTTTAGATTTATGCCATGGGCTGGTGTAAAAACCCAAGAACAAGAATTTGATTTTTTACATGATGCTAAAAAAAATTGGAAATCTAAAAAATCTGCCATATACGGAATGTATCTTAAACCTGAAAAAAAATTTATCGGGGTTTGTTCTTTTTTTAATATCGATTGGGATGACGAAACAGGTGAAATTGGTTATTGGCTTGATCCAAAACATTCAAGACAAGGTTATATGTCAGAAGCAGCAAACGAAATTGCAAAAAACTTTTTTGATACAGGATTTAAAAGAATTATTATTAAAGCAGATCCTGACAATATTGCTTCTTGTAAAACTGCTGAAAAATGTGGTTTTGAGCGAGAAGGGGTTATGCGAAGCGTAGTATTTAACCCATCGTTATCCAGACGAGAAGATCTTGTTTTATATGCAAAAATAAGCAATCAAAAAAACAATCAAAAATAAACCCATGCAAAACTATGATGTGATTATTATTGGTGGTGGACACGCTGGAACAGAGGCAGCGGCTGCATCTGCACGACGTGGTGCAAAGACGTTGCTTATCACTATGCGGGAAAGCGATATTGGTGCAATGTCTTGTAATCCATCTATTGGTGGTCCTGGAAAATCACAAATGGTTTCTGAAATTGCGACCTTTGGCGGCGTTATGCCATTTGCAGCAGATTCATCCGGTATTCATTGGCGAACATTAAACGCGACACATGGTGCAGCAACCCAGGCTTTGCGCGCACAAATAGACAGAAATTTTTATCACAATGCTGTGATGAATATTTTGAAATCTACACAAAATTTGGAAATCATTTTTGAATCTGTGTT
>JAGHTM010000051.1 GCA_018065345.1 Candidatus Enterousia merdequi
TCTTTAATGTTTGCGTGCTTTAATAAATCTTCGGGTATAACAATGCGTCCGGTTACGTCAAATTGTAAAGGACGAGCATCTGCAAAGACCATAGCACTTAAATCGTCAAGTTCATTGTCGAATATTCCCATTTCATCAGTTGCACCAGCAATTTTTTCCATGCGAGACATAGATAAACCTTCGATACAATTATGGGTGAAAGAACGAAATAAAACAACACCAGAAAAATTTTCATTAGATAACGAAGAACGAAAAGCAGCAGGAACAGAAATGCGTCCCTTCGTATCCAAACGATTTTCATAACAAGAAAGAAATAAACCCATTTTTTGTTCCTGTTTAGTTGCTTTTTGTTCTTTGTAATTCGAAATCTAGCAAATGTTTTTATGGTTGTCAATGACAAATGATAATCGTTTTATGGTTTTTTATGGTTTTGTAAGTAAAAATCAAGATTTTAAAAATAAAATTAAAATAAATTAATTTTGTGCTTGACCTCCGATTCGTTTTTGTTCTAAGATGTTTGTATAGACAAGGGGAAAAGTAATTAAAAGCACCAGAAATCTGAATAAAACCGGAAATCTGGAAAAAATAAAAAAACAGAAAAAAATAAAATATAAAAATTGTAAATACATGCGTAAATACAAAAAATTTATTTTTTTCTTACAAAAAAAGACAAGAAAGGGGGGATAGCCACATGCCAAAAAACATTAAAGAAATAATGATTGCCCTGAACAAAGTATTGACCACAACTGTGTGGGTTAATGCAGACCGTCAAATCGTATCTTTAAGCGATGAATTGCACATTGGTAAAAACAATGCGCCTCGTTCTATTGAAGATTTGTCTCGTGGTGCATTAATTGGTGCTTATGTTTCATTGCAAATCAGAACAGACAATTTTGATGTTGCCGCTGAAACTTTAGATACTCCAACTTTGGCTTTACGCGTGAAAGAAATGGTTTTTGCAGAAGCAAAAGCAATTATGGATTCTGGCAAAGCTGATGAATTTGGTGCTAGTCGCAAGGCAGCATAATACAGTTTCCGTATATCGGAAGGAAGGGAGTCCCGCCACAGTTTCTGTGGCGGACTTTTTTTTATCGGCTGTGATTTAACATACGGACATCATCAAATTCTGGATGAGTTATTAAAATGTTTGATATATATGGACATATAGATATTATTTTACGGTTTGTATCTCGTGCCATTTTAATTATTTCTTGAACCATATATAATTCAATGTTTTGGTTTTTGTATTCTGATTCTATTTCTGTTTCACTTATCATCAATTTATCGTTGTTGATTTTTACAAAAAATATATCTCCAATAATAACACCATTGTAAATTGCATAGATTTTACATTCTTCTTCATTTATTTGAAAAGATATGTTTTTCCTATCCATAAAAAACCTCGTGTTTGAGTTTTTTATTTAATTATAACACGAGGTTTTGGATTTGATTATAAGATTGATTTCTTTTATATCATATCAAAATTTTTGCGAATAATTTTTGCACTTTTACGCAAAGCAGCAGATTCTTGTGCATCCATTTTAGTATGAAGATTTGCAATTACACCTTTGCTTCCAATAATGCGTGGTAAAGAAAGCGCAACGGCATTTTTTCCAATACCTTCTACGACAGATGTTGTTAGTATTCTTTTTTCATCATTTATAATTGCATGTAATAAATCTGCAACTGCAGAACCTATGCCGTCCCATGTTGCACCACGGCCACGAATTATTTCGTATGCTGCGTTATGAACGCGATGTTCAATAGTTTTGCGTGCTGTTTTTGTAATTTGATTTTTTGTTTGTTTACAAAAATCATCTAATGCGATTCCACCAATGTTTACAGATGACCAATTTACAACTGATGAATCTCCGTGTTCACCAAGAACATAAGAATTTACAGAACGGTTAGATACACCAAGTTGACGTGACAATATTGTTTTCAAACGTGCAGAATCTAACATTGTGCCTGTTCCGATAATACGTGATGAAGGAAGTCTAGATATTTTTTGTGCCAGCATAACCATAACATCTAATGGATTTGTGACAATAATAATTTTTACATTTTTATTATCTATGTTTTCCATAACACGTGGAATAATATCTTCTATGACACTGGCGTTTTTATGTAATAATTCTGTTCTTGTTTCGCCAACTTTTTGATTTGCACCAGCAGCGATAATAACTATTTCACTTCCACGAATTGCGCGATATGTGCTTACTGCTGTGATTTTTATATCGTATGAAAAAGTAGAAGCGTGACCAAGGTCTTCTGCTGCAGCGCGAGCGCGAGCACCATCACGATCGAATAAAACAATTTCATTTACAAGACCTGTTTTTTGAACTGCTGTCGCAACAGCAGAACCAACAGATCCAACACCAATAATTGCTATTTTCATAAAATCTCTCCATTTGTTATGAAATGATTATATCACATTTTAAGAATAAAAAAAATGGGGTTTTTAACCCCATTTTTTAATAAGATTTTGCAACAAAAACAAATGTTGGGTCTTTGTCGTCAAGACAACGTCTTGATATTTTATATTTTTCAATCAACCCATCAAACTCTTCGTTTGTTGTTAAATCGTATTTAATGCGGAAGAAACCAATTTTTCCAGATTCTAATGCGGATTCTAATTCTTTTAAATCTTTAACATTCGTAATCATGGTTTTATTGCGTTCTTCAACCGCGAGCAACATGTCGTGTTGAATTGTTTCTAACATTTTTGTTGCACTGGATATAAATTCATCAATTGGTAATGTTGTTTTAGACGCTTTACCTAAATCACGACGTGTGACAGTCAAAGTTTTTTCTTCCATTTCTTTTGCGCCAATTTCTAATCTTAAAGGGACACCGCGTTTAATCCATTTCCACATTTTATCTGGTGCACGAGCATCAGAATCATCAACTAAAACACGAATACCATGTGTGCGTAATTTTTCACCGATTTCGTTTGCAAATTTGTTTAACGCATCTGCATTTTCTTCGCGTGTAATTGGAATGATAACAGTTTGATATGGCGCAACAGCAGGAGGTAATACTAAACCATCATCGTCAGAATGTGTCATAAACAATCCACCCATCATACGGGTAGATGTTCCCCAACTGGTTGTCCAAGCATGTGTTAATTTACTGTCTGTGCCAAGATATTGAATACCAAAAGATTTTGCAAAATGTTGGCCCAAATCGTGAGATGTACCTGCTTGTAAAGCTTTGCCATCTTGCATGATTTGTTCAACAGTATATGTATGATCGGCACCTGCAAATCTTTCTTCTGGTGTTTTTTCACCCATAATAACAGGTATTGCTAAAACATTCGCCATATATTCAGCATACATTTTATGCATTTTACGAGCGTCCGCATTTGCTTCTTCATGAGTAGCGAAAACATTGTGTCCTTCCTGCCAGTTAAATTCAGCAGTTCTTAAAAATAATCTTGGACGCATTTCCCAACGCATAACATTTACCCATTGATTTAATTTCATTGGTAAATCACGATACGATTTTACCCAACGTGACATAGCTTCGCCAATAATTGTTTCAGAAGTAGGACGTATAATATATGGGTCGGTCAATTTTGCTTCCGGATCTGGTTGTAATGTGCCATCTATCATTTTCAATCTGTGATGTGTAACGACTGCACATTCTTTTGCAAAACCTGCTACGTGTTCTGCTTCTTTATTAAAGAAATCAATAGGAATCAATAAAGGAAAGTTTGCGTTTAATACACCATTGGCCTTAATACGTTTATCCATTTCATCACGCATCAGTTCCCAAATTGCCCAACCGTAAGGTTTGATTGTCATACAACCACGCACAGGTGAGTTTTCTGCTAAATCTGCAGCAGTAATTAAATTTTGATACCATTCATTAAAATTTTCTTCTCTTGTTGGTGTTATAGCTGTTTTCATTTTCTTACTCTATTTTTTATTTGTTTTTCATATAGTTGTTTGAAATTATTTCGTGCAGCTTATCTGCAATTTGTTTTCTGTCCATACCCGATAAATCGGGAACAGGTAATACATCGATTTCTACCAAGAAACCACCCAATACCATTATGTGAAATACTTGCATAAAAGCATTACGTTCTATTTTACAATATGGACCGTATTCTATTTTCTTATTGTCAAAATAAGCAAAGTGATTTGCCATATCTTCATCACTTATTTTTGTGCCATCTTTCAATCGATAATGTATAACCACTGGTTGAACAGTTATACCAGTCTTTTCAACAACATCAAACAAAGAACTTTTGAATTGTTTAACGTATGCACCATTAGATGT
>JAGHTM010000056.1 GCA_018065345.1 Candidatus Enterousia merdequi
TTGCAGGGCGAATACAATCAATATTAACTGGATGGATGCGCTGGAAGAATCATTGACTAATGGTGCAAATCAATGTACATATGGTGGCGATATTATAACACCAAGTTTTGCTCCAGAAAAGAAAGGTCATACATTCAAAGGATGGACATTAAAGAAAAAGAATTAATGTTCTTGGGTAACAAAAAAACACCGTCAAAAACTATGACGGTGTTTTTTTTATAATCTTTTTTTAATCTTTGATTTCTAGTTCTTCAAGAATTTTATCTAGTTTCCGTAATGAAGAATTTGCACATCCACGACCACGCCATGATAATATTTCTTCGTTGGTCGCTTTGTCTGTGATAGACATATTAAAATTCCACCACCAAAAACCATTAAACATACACCATATTGGACGCAAGATTTCTTTGCGTTCTGCAACACGGACAGCATATCGAACATTGTTCGGTATAATGAATACTTCGGTGTCGTCTTGGTCTGATTCGCGTACTTTCTGTAATGTGCCAACTTTGACTTTGTATCCGCGTTCTTCCATCGTTTGTTTTATAGATCTTTTCATAGAATATCCACCACGTGGAGTGTATATATTTGCATCTTTGTCTAATGTGTTCGGTTTTAAATAAACACTGTTACACCCAGACAATATTAAACAAGATAAAGCAAGATATATAAAACGCATGAATTTATTCCTTTGGCATATATTAAAACATGCGCTTTTTATAAATCAAGTATAAAAAAACCACCCAAAAGGGTGGTCAAGGAAAGGGGAGATTTTTCCTTAAAATTAAATGCTGTCCGCATTAATCCATTTGCCAGATTGTAATAAACCTGGAGCCATACCTTTATCATTACGCAAAGCATCAATGATACGGCGTGCATTTGCAGCATCTAAATCAATAATGCGAACTTTGTACATATCTGCTTCATTTACAACAACAGAATGTCCATAAGATGATAATTCTTTTGCCAAAGCAATAGCGTTATCTTCGCTGTAAACTGCGGCTACTTGGATGCTGTATTCACCAGATGTTGCAACTGGGGCAGCTTGGACAGGTGCAACAGTTGTTTCTTGGACTGTTGGTTCTGTTTTTGTGATTTCACCCAATGTTGCGTTTTTAACAGCAATAGATTCGTCTTGTAAAATTTGAACTTGGACTTTTGCTGTGCTGTTTATACCAATTTGTCTTGCAGCAGCAGCAGATAAATCCATAATACGTGTATTTACAAATGGACCACGGTTATTTACACGAACTGTGACAGCATTGCCGTTGTCAAGATTTGTGACTCTTACGATAGATGGTAATGGCAATGTTTTGCTTGTTGCAACCATTTGATTAGAATCAAATATTTCGCCGTCGCTTGTTTTTGAACCGTTTAATTCAACAGGAATTATACCAGCAATCCCAGTTTGGTTATATGTCATATCAGCACTTGGGATATATTGGACATCTTCAATTTTATATGGACTTCCAATATAATATTTTGGTGCAGCCGCCATCAAATAAGCGTTTTGATTCAAATTGTCAGATGCAACCAATTGTTCTTCGTTAAAACCGTCGTAACCGTATGTTATATCGTTTCCGTTGTCAGAAGTCATACATCCTGCAACCAATGCGGATACTACCGCCAAAGATACTATTTTTTTCATATTCTCACTCCTTTTGTGGGATAATTTTATTTATCTCTTAATTATGATTTTATCATAAAAAGGGGTGATGTGCAAATTTATTTTATAATAAATCTGTCTATGATAAAAGCGACTGGTAAATATACTATGCCAAATATCATAATAGCAGCACCAAGCCACCAAATATTAGCAATGTTTACAGATGCAAGTCCAATTCCACAAATAACAGAAATAACTGCAAATGCCATCATAGATATTATCGTCTTTTTGTCTGTTTTGACTAAACCACGATTACGACATACGCGACCAAGTAAATAATTTTTTACATAACCACTTATTACAACGCCAACTGGAATAGACAAATATCCGATAAATGGGTATAGAGCAAGATATATAACTGTTGCGACACCCAAAGAAATCATACTTGTTTTAACTGGCGTTTTAACATCTTGGGAAGCATAAAGAGTTTTGCTGTAAATCTGACTTATCAACATTGCTGGCAAAACAAGGCACTGTATTTTTATAGCCAGCGCAACTGCGTCTGTAGATTCTTGAGTCCATGCACCATGTTGAAATAAAATCCTTATAATCGGTTCGGCTAAAACAAAAAGTCCAATCATACAAGGCATTATCAACATCATAGAACGACGCATAGATGAGTTTTGCTGTAAATGAACGCTTCGCATATTCCCGTCTGTCAATGCTTTGGATATAGATGAAATTAAAACTGTGCCAACAGCAAGTCCAATCATAGCAAAAGGTAATTGAATCATACGGTCAGAATAATAAAGCCAAGATACTGCCCCAGATTGCCAACTTGCTACTAATGTGCCGACTATGATAGTGATTTGATAAAATCCGGAACCAACTAAGCTTACACCAAAACGTTTGAACATATCTTTGATTTTACTGTTCCAATGTGGAATTATCAGGCGTAATCCAAAATGTTTGCTGCGTATTCGTTGCCAAAGTATAAAAAACTGTAAAATACCAGATAAAACAACAGTTGCTGCCATTACATAGATAATATACTGATTTCCGTATAATACAGACGCAGACAAAGCACATATAAGCATAATGTTTAACATAACTGGCATAAAGGCGGCTAATAAAAATCTTGAATGTGCGTTTAATACTGCAGATAAAAATGCTGCACCACATATAAAGATAACATAAAAGAACATTACACGTGCAATAGTCACGGTAAGTTGCATTTTGCCAGGGTCTTCTGAAAACCCAGGAGCCAAAGCCCATACTATCAAAGGCATAAAGATTTCAAATACTATGGTTATCCCTAGTAAAATCACCATAAGCCAAGAAAAAACATTTTTCGCAAAACCTTCTTCTTTATTTGCGTCTGTGTACATAGGTATAAATATTGAAGACAATGCACCTTCGCCAAGTAAATCACGAAAAAGATTTGGTAATTTGAATGCTGCAAAGAAAATGTCAGATAAACGACCAGCACCAAGAAATCTTGCAATCAACATATCACGTATAAAGCCAAAAATACGACTTATACCAGTCATTGCACCAACACCAAATATATTTCTTCCTAATTTCATTTGTTTTGCCTATTTTTTTCTTTTATTTTTTGATAAGTTTCATTATACTGCGTTTAATTAAGGAATTTCAAGTATGAAAAAAATATTACTATTATTTTGTTGTGTGCCATTGTTATATGCTTGCGCTGGCGAAGATGTTAAGGTTGAACGTCCATTGGAAGATATTTATAAAGAAGCGTACCAAGAATTTAATAACAAAAATTATGAAGAAGCGGCTGAATTATTTCAAACAGCCGAATCTCAATACCCATCATCACCTTGGTCTGCAGATGCGCTGGTTATGATGGCTTATTCCAGATATATGGATAAGGATTTTTCTGGGGCGATATTGTCAATAGATAGATATATGAGATTCCATCCAGGACATGTTGATGTTCCATATATGATGTATTTGCGTGGAATGTGCTATTATCGTCAAGTAAGCGATGTTCGTCGTGACCCTGGAATGTCTGCGTATGCTTTGCAACAGTTTCAACAGTTGATTGAACGTTTCCCACACAGCGAATATGCAAAAAATGCTAAAAATAAAATTCTTATCTTGAAAAACTATATTGCAGGCAAGGTTATGTATGCCGCGCGTAATGATATGCAGTCTGAAAACTGGACTGCTGCGATTACTCGTTTGCAATCTATTGTTGCAACAGCTCAAGAAACTGTTATGACCCCAGAAGCGATGTTCCGTTTAACAGAATGTTATAATGCTATTGGTTTGTCTGAACAGGCAATCGGTTATGCTGATATGTTGCGGAAAAATTTCCCAGATAACGAATGGACTAAAAAATTAAAATAAAAAAGCCACATTTTGTGGCTTTTTTATTATCTTTGTCTTTGACTTTGAATTGTATCGTTTTTATATTTTTCGATAATTTCTCTGTCTTTTCTGATTTGAATAGTATCGTGATTATATTCTAAAACTGTTTCATCAATTTTGAATACACGAAAACCTTCATAACGTTGAACAGTTTGTAATTTAATAGGATCGCCTTCTTTGAAGTAAGGTAAATCAGATATTAATTGTTTCGCGTTTTGTGCGCCTTTTGTACAATCTACCAAACGTTCTTCGTTTGTATCGTCTTTGACCAATACCTTTTTATCGTGTGTTGAAACAAAAGTGTTTGCATAGAATACAGGTTTGCAAGCATTCATTGTTAAACCAAATAATGGAACAAGAATAATGTGTTTTGTATTTATTGCCATTTTTTATCCTTTTTTTGATTGAAGTAATTGTATTATAGTCAAAAAAATGTATTTGTCAACTATTTTTGTTTTTGAACCAAATCTTTTATAAAAGAATCTATTGGCACAGGTGCAGCAGGTGTAGGGCCTGTTTGTCCATGATAATGGCTTGATTGAATTGTGCTGTATTGTTTTTGTTCGCCACGAAATTCATCATAATAGATTTGACCAATACGCATATAAGGGTAAACGACAGTCGGGTGTAATACACGAATTTCAAGAGTCCAATTTCCACAAAAACCGTTGTCACCACGACCTGCAGTATGATGATTTAATATGAAATTGCGGCCAATACTTGATTTTCCATCAATATAAGGAAACAAATTGTATGTTTCTGTATATTCTACGGTTGAAGCCAAATATCCAAATTGTGGGTTCAATATCGCCCCATTTTCTGGGATTTCAAAAGAAATGGTTTCTTTCGATTTTGCAGGGTCTATCAAGAAGTCAGGATTGCGGAAATCATATGCTACATGCCCAGCAAGATAAAGAAAATAAGGGTGGTCGTTGATTGCGTTTGGAAAGTGTTTATTTATTTTTTCTTTTAGATATCTGTTTTTAGCAAAGTTTTCCCATTTTGGAAAAGTTGTTTTTGCTAATTCGTTTGTTTCTTCGGTAGAATAAAACCAATCTTGCATGGAATATTCATGATTTTTATCGTATGCAATGAATGGCTTTGTTCCATATGGAATAGTGTCTTTATAAACTTTGAATGTTGGCGATAAATGTAAATCATAGCTGTTAGAACCCAAACATCTTTCATCAAAAGGTTCTATAATAATGTTAGGTCTGCCATATTCACCAGGGTTATGAGGATTGTTTAATCGCATCTGTCTTAAAATTTCAGGACCACTTAATTGCATGTTGCTTTCCTTATCGTTGTCCTCTCTCTGAAATGGACTTTAATATAATAATGTTGCTTTTTCAAGGTTTTTTGTTGCCTTTCTAAAAAGCTGTGCTATGGTTTTGGGTATGACAAAGACATATTCAGGATTTATAGCGATTATAGGACCGACAAATGCCGGTAAATCGACTTTGATGAACCAAATTATGGGACGTAAAGTATCTATTGTTTCACATAAAGTGCAAACAACAAGAACACGTTTGCGTGCAATTAAGATGGTCGGTGCTAAACAGTTGGTTTTTGTTGATACACCGGGCGTTTTCAAACCATCGCGTAGATTGGACAGGGCTATGGTTGGTGCGGCTATGTCTGCTTTGGATGATGCAGATGCAGTGTTGTTGGTTGTTGACGCTCAAAAAGGTATAACACAGACAATAACAGATTTAATTGACAAGATAAAATCGCATAAAAATTTATTTGTTGCTTTGAACAAAGTAGATGCGATTGCAAA
>JAGHTM010000150.1 GCA_018065345.1 Candidatus Enterousia merdequi
GCCAGTTTAGATGGCATACGAATTCTTTTTGTTGGTGTTTTACGCGCAACATCTTTAACTTGTTTGGTTTTAATACGTGCATTTGCTAAATTAACAACAAATTCCAACAATGCATTGGCTGTCTTTGGATCCGAAGCCAAAAACATTTCCCAAGGATCGCGCAAAGCATTTTCAGTATATCTTGCAATTTCTGGGTTAGATAATTTTTCTTTTGTTTGACCAAGAAACTGAGGTGTTTTATAAAACACAGAAACAATTGCAGCAACCGAATCAAACACATCTTCACTTATAATAGAAGCAGCTGCTTTGTTATTAACTTTTTCACCATACGCTTTAAGCCCCTTGGTTATAGCAGCCTTGAAACCATTTTCATGTGTTCCACCATCGATAGTTGCAATGGTATTACAATACGATGCAAAAAAACCATCATCAGATGCAGCACCATTTTCATCTGTCAAAACAGTCAAAGCCCATTCAACACGACCAGAATCATCAGGAAAATCAATAGCCCCACTGAAAATTTTTGATAATATTTTTGGTTTAGAATCTGTTTTTTCTGCAACAAAATCAGCAACACCATTTGGATAAAAGAATTCTTTATCCGATGGTATATTCATATCTTCTGTTATCAAAGCAGGATTACAATGCCATTCTATTTTTACCCCACGTGATAAAAATGATTTAGCACGTGCCATACGATAAATTTTAACCGGTTTGAATACGGCGTTTTCACCAAAAATCTGATCATCCAAAGTAAATTTGATTTTTGTTCCATGTGCTTTGGTTGGTTTTCCTTGGACAATAGGACTTGTCACTTTACCACGAGAAAAAGTTTGGTTCCATTCAAAGCCGTCCCTTGATATAGTCACATCCATATTAGATGACAAAGCATTTACCACAGCACTTCCAACACCATGTAATCCACCACTTGTTTTATAAACATTATTATTGAATTTTCCACCAGAATGAAGCGTTGTCAAAATAACTTCTAATGCAGATTTTCCAGGATACTTTGGGTGTTCATCTACCGGAATACCACGACCATCATCAATTATTTCAATAGTCTTAGAATCAATTAAATTCACAACTATCTTTTTTGCGAAACCAGCAACCGCCTCATCAATAGAATTATCCATAATTTCAACCGGTAAATGGTGCCATGCTTTTTCATCTGTTCCACCAATATACATACCTGGACGCAAACGAACAGGTTCCAAACCTTCTAAAACTTCTATATCTGACGCATCATATTTATTCATATCTTTTCCTATGTATATCAGTATATTATTAGAACATTTTTGAAATTTTAGCAAGGCAAAACCGCATAAAACAAAGAAAAAATAATATCCTTAATCACTTGATTTTTCATATAATATAACTATATATTCAATACAAAGTTAATTAACAGGCAAAAAAATGAATAAAAATCCGTATGAAATCTTAGGTGTATCCAAAGATGCAACTGATGCAGACATAAAAAAAGCATACCATAAATTGGTTATGCAATACCACCCTGATAAAAATCCAGGGGATAAAACTGCTGAAGAAAAATTCAAAGAAGTAAATAATGCTTTTGATATTTTGAAAGACCCTCAAAAACGTGCAGCATATGACCGATTCGGTGATGCTGCGTTTGCTGGTGGTAATGGCGCAAGCAGCGGATTTGGTGGCAATCCATTTGGAAACGGCTCTTTTCACTTTAATATGGGTGGCGATATGGGCGGAATGGAAGATATTTTACGTGAAGCTATGCGTGGTTTTGGATTTGGTGGCGCTGGATTTGATGGAAACGCTCACCAACAACAACGTGGTCGCGATTTACTCGATGAAATAGTCATAGATTTGAAAGATGCATACTTTGGGACAACTCATACCATCAAATTTACAAGCGCCGTCCAATGCAGCAAATGTTCTGGACACGGAACCAGTGATGGCAAACCTGCAAAAACTTG
This sequence comes from Candidatus Enterousia merdequi, assembly GCA_018065345.1. Lineage (GTDB taxonomy): Bacteria > Pseudomonadota > Alphaproteobacteria > Rs-D84 > Rs-D84 > Enterousia > Enterousia merdequi. Next base: position 1,953 of record JAGHTM010000150.1, read on the forward strand.
TTCAACATGCGGTGGTTCTGGATATGTTCATACCCGTCAAGGATTCTTTGCCGTAGAAACACCATGTCCAGATTGTCAAGGACTTGGCAAAAAGATAGATAAAAAATGCAGTGAATGTGGTGGAACAGGAACAGTAAACAAACAACGCACTTTGGATGTAAAAATTCCAGCCGGCATAATGGATGGTGCAAGATTGCGTGTCCCTGGTATGGGTGAAGCAGCACCAAACGGTGGAAAACCTGGAGATTTCTATTTTGATGTTCGTATTCGTCCAGATAAACGATTCGAACGAATTGACAACGATTTATTAATGCATGCTGATTTAGATTTCACAACACTTGCACTGGGTGGCGAAATAGAAATTGAAACAATTGACGATAAAAAACTATCCGTCAAAATACCTTCCGGAACACAAGTCGGTGAAAAAATGCGTATTCGTTCACATGGTATGCCAAATGGACGTGGTGGGTTTGGCGATTTGTATCTAGAAATCGGAATTACAATTCCTAAAAAATTAAACGACAAACAAAAGAAAGCATTAAACGAATTCGCTGGAATAAAAAACGATAAAAAAAGTTGGTTTTAAGTTATAAAAAACACCGCTTTATTGTAAAGCGGTGTTTTTCTCCTTTCTTGTTCTTACCAGAACAAAACTTTATTTACATAATTTTATCATGTCATCTATCTCTGCACCCAATATCAAATCGTTGGATTTTTGTTTTTCAATTTGTGCTAATGCATAAACAACAGTAGCATGGTCACGACCACCACAGATATTACCAATTTCTGTTAATGATAAATTTGTAACATTCTTCAATACTGCCATCATTATTTGACGAGCACGAACAACACGACGAGCACGACTGTTTCCACAAATTTCATCAAATGATATTGACATTTTTTCACACATTGATTTAACCATACCAAGTGGTGTTTTTGATTTGCTTAAAACATCAGATAACAAACGTGATGCAACGTTCATATCAACATGTTCACCCATCAAATCTTCGTATGTTTTTATTTTATTTATAACACCATCAATTACATGTCCATCGCCAGAAATATTTTTTGATAATTCATTTGCAACATTTACATCTATTCCACCACGAACCAATATCATACGTGTAACGAAATCATTTGGTTGTTCAACTTCTACAACCAAACCAGATGCAAACAAAGATTGTAAACGTCTGTCAAAACCAGACAATGCATTTGGTGCAACATTCGCAGTTAATACAATTGCTTTGCCAGCATTTTTCAAATCTAATAATAATTGTAAAAATTCATCACAACTTGCACGTTTGCCAGCCAACGCACAAACATCGTCCATAATAAACATATCACAATTACGACACAAATCTTTGAATGAAAATATTGTTTTATCGCGCAATGAACGAGCAAAGTCTGCAACAAATTGGCCACCATTCATTCTTACGATACGTTTTTCAGATGCATTACAAATACAATCTAATAACAAAGTTTTGCCACATCCACTTGCACCATTGATAAACAATTGTGTAAAAGATGTATTGTTTGATGCAATTTTTTTACATGCTGCTACTGCAAACATATTTGCATCACATGTAATAAATTTATCAAATGTATTTTCAGAAATAATTTCAGATTTTTTATTGTCCAAAGATTCGTGTGCACATACAACATTATCATTTGCAGAACAAACGTCTGTATTAAATGTTTTTACACATACATCTAAATTCAAAAGAAAATCCGCCGCTATATTTTCAAGAATTTTTCCGTATTCTCTTTTCACATAGTCGGCGGTAAATTGATTTTGCGCAACAAGCACTAGATTATTTTGAACCAATTCAAAGCGTAATGGTGATATCCAGGTGGTAAATCCTGCAGAATCTATTTTAGACGCGATTACCCCCTTGATTGATTCCAGGTTTACATTTTGTTTTATTGCTGTTGCCTGCATTGCGTTTGCTCCTTTTGCCTTCCGTCTCAAAAGAGTTTACGTTTTTAATGGTTTATATAAAACCACCCTTACATAAACATGCGTTTATATAACCTACGTTTTCTCTCGCTTTATTGATTGATGTAAATCAATCGTTTGGACAGTGAATAATTTATTAAATTAAATTTGGTTTGCAACTAAATGTTAAGTTTTTTTTGAACATTTAGTTTTTGACAACGATTCGTTTTTTCCTTACTTTTTCGCACTTTGTATATACACTGTATAGACAATTTTGAAATCAATTCAAAACGTATCCGCCGTCTTGTTTTCTTATTAAACCTTGTAATTCCAATACCACTAAATCAGATTTGATTTCCGAAACACTTTTTTTGACAAGATTTGCCAATACAGATTCTGATACTGGAATTATACCTAACTTATCTAAAATATCATTTTTATATGTATAACTTTTTTTCATATTTTGTGTTTTTTCGTCATCAAAAAAATCAGTTTTTGACATACACAATATTGCTTCACCACTTTTTATTAAATAATTTGGTCCGATACTTCTTGGGTCGCTTGGGTGTCCAGGTACTGCAAACACTTGTTTTCCATAATCTTTTGCGAATCGTACAGTAGTCATACTCCCAGATTTCATATCTGCTTCACTTATAATTAAAAAATCAGACAACCCAGCAACCCATCGATTTCTTTGAACAAAATTAGATGCAATCGGTTTAGTTCCAACAGGCATCTCGCTTATTACAGCGCCACGTTCCAATATTTCATAATAAAGCGATTCGTTTTCTAGTGGCCATATATAATCTACCCCACCAGCCAATACTGCAATTGTTTGAGTTTTTCCCGAAACTTTTAACGCACCAGTATGTGCAGCCGTATCTGTTCCCATAGCCATTCCAGAAGTAACGACAAAATCATGTTCTGCGAAAGCAGATGATAAATCTGAGACAAAATTCATACCAGCCGCAGTACTATGTCGCGTTCCAACAATAGAAACACTTTTTTTATTTAATGTTTCGATATTTCCACGTACAGATATTATTACAGGATGATTTTTTATATTTAATAAACCACATGGATAACGCGAATCGTTATCACATATATATTCAATTCCCATATTATATGCCAAATCCATTTCACGTTTAACACTATCCTCGAAATCATCTGATAAATCTAAAGATTCTAATATTGCGCTATCACTGCCGTATTGTTGTAATAATTCAGCATATTTTATTGGCCCTATTTTAGGTGTTCGTAATATCAAAAGCTTTTCATATATTTCTTTCATAATAAAAAGATTGTAGAACAAAACTACAATCTTCTTAAAGTAAAAAATTCATAAATATAATTTATTCTTCTATCCACACATAAACATAATCTGATGGTAAGTTCACAGAATGATGTTCATTTGGTCTTACAGTTCTGATAGCATCTATTCTTGGATCATCAATATCTTTAACAGCTTCAACAAATTCATCTGTATTATAAACATCTGCCTTGTTATAATAATTGCTTTCTACGTTTCTAACTATAGTATCAACAACAGCATCAATATCAACATTTTTACAACCACACGAAGATGCTCCTGTTGTCTCAGGTGTATTTGTACTATTGTAATAATGAGTTGTCGAAATCACTGGAAACCTTGTACCAGAAGCAGTTATAGCACCAGAAGTTTCAACATTTTTCAAACGCACACTTCCTAAACGAGAAACCTTTGTCTTATTGGCATTGTTATTAGTAGTACTTGGAACAGTCACTGTCTTAGCCGGCGTAATTTTTGTTCCAGAATTGCTTCCAAGCATACGAACAGACGGCACAGAAAAAGCGACGCCAGGAATAAGCAAAAAGATAAAAATTAAAAACTTTTTCATTTATTATTGCTTTACCAATTCAATCAAGTCTTTATATTTTGAATATTCATCATCTGAAAGTTGTTCTTTTCCTGCTTCGATTTCTAGCAAATAATTCTTTACTTCTTCATATTTCTGACGTTCTGAATCTTTTTTACTATTCTTCAAAACCAACAACTCTGATTTATATAATTCTGTACCAGAAAGACTTTTCTGTCCTTTCCAATCATCAATCGCACTATTACCTATCAACTCCATTGCACCAATACCAAGTCCAACACCACCAACAGTACTTGCAACTATGCCACCTATTCTGGCACCTTTACGAGCATCCAAAATACGTTGTTCCATTTCTTGTTCATTTGCCCAAGAACCACATTCAATAGATTCACCCCACATAAAATATTTTGGTGCAATATCAGAAACCTTTACACGAGACTCGTCATCAGATTTCAATTCTACACGAACAAAACATACATTATTTTCAGGATTTTCAACATCTTCTATCATATTTGTATAATTTGATGTATCACTGTAACGTGAAGCCCATACAAAAGTATTTCCAATACCAATATTATTATTTATACATGCATTTCTTTCTGCTTCACGCATATCCTTTTTTTCTTCTTCAACAGGCACTTCTACAACATCTTCTGTCGTTGGAACTTTAACAGAATTAGCAGCACCAACACCATTTAATTGGTTCACAGACGCAGTATATCTTGGCGCAGACATTATCATCTTTCCAGACATTGCAGGACGTGCATTACTTGCAGCATTTGCACTTAATGTATATAAAACAAGAAATAATACAGACACAAAATATTTCATAAAATCCCCCTAATTTGTATTTTATTATATCATAAAAAGCATAAAAAAACAAATACTTTTAGATAATGAATATTACTTTTTCCATTTCCATTCAACTTTTGACTCATTACCAGAAATCAAACGTTTTAAATTTTCACGATGCCTCCATAAACAAAGCAAAGTTATCACAAAAAAACCAATTCCAATTTCTGTATTCATAGCAAAACCAAGAATTGGCATAACAATAAAAGCTATAAGCGCCCCTGCAGATGAATACCCTGTACCAAGCGCAACTATCAACCATTCAATGCCACATATAATAAAAAGCAAAGGATTTATTGCTAACAAAACACCAAACAAACAAGAAACCCCTTTGCCACCATGCCATTTTAACCAAACAGGGAAACAATGTCCAACAATAGCCATAAAACCGCACCAAACGGCCAATATTTCACCACCAATATATCGACCAATCAAAACAGCCACCACAGCCTTTAACATATCTAACACCCAAACCAATCCTGCAAGTCGCAAACCACCGACACGCATAACGTTTGTTGCGCCAATATTTCCAGAACCAACCTTACGGATATCACCTTTGTTAAACAGTTTTGCAATAATCAATCCAAAAGGTATAGAACCTAAAAAATAAGATATTATTAAAGAAATTATATAAATCATATTATTTTCCCTTGATTTTATGTTTGTTTTCTATAAAATAACAGAAAACCATACAAAATAAAAGGAAAATAAAGTGGCTAATCATAAATCATGCGATAAAAGAATTTTAGTTTCAGCAAAAAAGAATGCAATTAACACTGCTCGTCGTAGTTCTGTTAAAACAGCAACTAAGAAAGCATTGTCTGCAATTGAATCTGGCGACAAAGCAGCTGCAGTTTCTGCAACACGCGCTGCTGAAAGCAAACTTATGAAAGCAGCAGGAAAAACAATGTCCAAAAAAACTGCTTCTCGTAAAGTTTCTCGTTTGGCAAAAAAAGTTGCTAAAATTG
>JAGHTM010000078.1 GCA_018065345.1 Candidatus Enterousia merdequi
GTTAGTGTATTAAAGCATGGTATAAGTGTATTAAAAACTGGTAGATATTGTCTTGCTTTGTCACCAGATGGACCAAGTGGCCCTTCGATGCGTTTTCATGATGGGGCTTTGTATTTTGCAAAAATGACGGGTGCACCAATTATACCTGTGTGTTATTCTTCATCACGTCCTTGGTTTCAAAACAGATGGGACAGATATTTATTAACTAAACCATTTTCTGTTATTGCTGCGAATATTGGAAAACCTATATTCATAGACAGAAAAACAAAAACAGAAGATTTTGAAAAAATCCGTAAAAATCTTGAAGATATTATGGTTGAACAAGCATATAATTTGGATAAAAAATTTACTACATTTAGACCAGAACAAGATTTAACACCAGAAAATTTCAAAGACAAAGCGGTTATATTATGAAAACACCAAAATGGTTTTTAAGACGTAATATTTTATCATGGACTTTGACTCCATTTAGTCTTTTTTATTTTATTGGAAGCAAATTAGTTTTTAATTTACGTAAAAATCACGAATATATATCACAAAGACCTGTAATTTGTTTTGGAAATATTTTATCAGGTGGGGTTGGAAAAACGCCTATTGTTCGAAATGTGGCTAAATTTTTTGATGCGCCTGTAATTATGCGTGGTTATAAAAAAACAAACGAAACATCTGGCATTGGTGACGAAGCAAAGATGTTATCAAGTGATGGAATATTAGTTCATGTTGGTGACAGAAAAAGTAATTTAATTTTATTAAATAAACAAAAATCAAAAACACCTATAATTATGGATGATGGTTTTCAAAACTCTTCAATACACAAAGATATTTCTGTTTTAGTATTTGATGAAAGTATTGGTTTTGGAAATGGATTTTTGTTGCCTGCTGGGCCACTTCGTGAAACAAAATCTGCACTGGAACGCGCAGATGCTATTATTGTTATAAAAAGAAAAAATGTTGCAAAGAATTTTGCTTTGCCTACAAATATTCCTGTATTTAATGCTAAAAACAGTGAAATTTGTCCGTATGATAAAAATACAAAAGTAATTGCTTTTGCTGGTATCGGTTATCCAGAAAAATTCTTTAATAATATACCGTCTAAGGTAATAGAAAAAATATCTTTCCCAGATCATTACCAATATTCAGACAAAGACATAAAAAGTTTATTAGAAAAAGCAGAAAAGAAAAATGCAAAATTATTGACTACGGAAAAAGATTGGGTCAGATTACCAGATTATGCAAAACAAGATATAAAATTTTCTGCGCTTAAAACAGATATTGAAAACAGTTTTTATGATTGGATAAAAGGAAAGGTAGATGACATCACTAACAAAAAAAATTGAAATATCTGGTGTTGGTATTCATTCTGGATTGCCTGTGAAAATGGTTGTTAAACCATCAAAAACGAAAGGCATTTTTTTCAAAAGAACAGATATAAAAAAATCCAAACTTATCCCTGCTACATATGATAATGTTGGTGAAACATTGATGCGTAATACTACGATTGGTGATAAAAATGGCGCACATGTCCAAACCATAGAACATTTAATGTCTGCACTTTTTATTGTTGGTATAGATAGCGCAATCATAGAGATAGACGGTAAAGAAACACCTATATTAGACGGAAGTGCGTATGAGTTTATTAAAAAATTTGAAAAAAATGTTTCAAAATCAAATTGTATGAAAAAAATTCTTGTAAAGAAAACGATTATTGCCAATCGTAACGAACTTGTCCGTTTTATGCCGTTTTTCAAAAGAATTAAAACTATTATTTTGAATCATACTATTTGGAGACATGGAAATGGCTATGTAAAACTTTCTCCAAATGATAAAGGTTTATTTATAGATGCTACTTTGGTTTATAAAGATAAAGTTATTGGAACACAATCTTATTCTTGTGAACTAGATGAAACAAAAAAATCAAAAGATAATTTTATTAAAAATATATCGCGTTCAAGAACTTTCGGTAAATACTCTGAATGGGAATATTTGAAAGCACATGGTATGGGTCGTGGTGCAAATGAAAATAATGTAATTGCTTTGAATGAAAATGGTGATGGAACATTAAATAAATTGTATTACAAAGACGAATTTGTTCGTCATAAAATTATAGATGCTGTGGGTGATATGTTCACAAGCGGCGGTTTTATTTTTGGACATCTTGAATCTTATAAGGGTTCACATGCGTTGAATAATTTGGTATTACGCAAATTATTCAGCGATAAATCAAATTATGAAATAATAGAAAAATAAGGAGAAAAAAATGAAAAAAAGTTTATTTATTATATCTATGTTAGTATTATCTGCTTGTGCTGGAACAACTGGTGCAGGAAATGGTTTAACAAGATTAGAAAACGAACCAAAAAATTGTGAATTTTTATATACTATTGATTCAAGTTCTTCAACGTACGATATTGATGATGCGTATGATTATTTAGAAAAAAGCATATTGGATCAAAACAGTTTTGGCGATTCCTATTATATAGAAAAAGAAAAAATATCAGAAAATGTTGGGGCTGTATTTGGGCCAAAGCAAACATATAAGTTTAAGGCAAAAGTGTATGCTTGTAATAAATAATAAAAAGTCGTAGAAATACGACTTTTTTATTATAATTTTCGGCTTTATTTTTTTTATGTATTTATGTTATAATGTTCTTAACCGAGAGAGAATTGATAAAACAAACAATAACTGTTCGTCGTAAAAAATATGCAACAGGGCTGTTTTGGCAGCCTATGGGTGCTGGTAATACTGCGCATAATTACGCAAAACAACTGGTTAAAAAAACAGATAAAAAGTATAACCTTTTCACAGAATATAAATCTATGGTTGGATTGGCAAATTCGTATAACGGCGCTTATACTGGTATGCCAAGTGCAGCAGCCGAAGTTGTAAATTCTTTATCTGAATTGGTATCTTTTCTTGGGGTTTTTATTGTTGGAAAATATTTTTATCTTGTTGCGGTAAGAAACGGTATAATTATTCGTGATGTTTTAATCGAAGAAGAAGATTTTGCACGTAAAACATATACTGAATTAATGAAAATCCCTGATTGGAGCGCTTTGTTTGCTCCGAGTTCTTGGGGAATACCTAAATCACAAGAAAGAAACATTAAAGATTTAATAACTAATGGTAATTTTGCAAGATTACACCCGATAAATGTTGTGAAATCTGTAATACCATCAATTTTAATTGCTGTTTTGTTTATTGTTTTTGG
>JAGHTM010000053.1 GCA_018065345.1 Candidatus Enterousia merdequi
TTGTGCAGTTGTATCACTTCTTGTATCCATACGCATATCAAGCGGGGCATCAAAACGGAAAGAAAAACCACGCGTTCCATTATCTATCTGCATTGAAGAAATTCCGAGATCAAATACAACATCATCAAAATCATTTGAATCTAACTGATTTATATTTACAAATGCAGAATTTATAAAATTAAATCTATTACCAAATTCTTGTTTTAATTTATCTGCATCTGGTTTAACTGTTATATCTCTATCAAAAGCAATAACCTTTGCGCCACGTTCTAAAAAAGCACGAGAATATCCACCAGCACCAAAAGTACAATCAACAATAGTTCGATTTGTTATATCGCCCAAAGTCGTTAAAACAGAATCTAAAAGCACAGGTATATGTTTTATCAATTTATTTCCACCTTGATTCCCAAAGCAGTTAAATCTTTTGCTGTCGTGCTACCTAATTCAACTGTGTTTTTCAATACTAACGATGCGCTTTTATCACCGTTATGTAAATTCAAAACAATTTGAGCATTTCCAAAAGGTAATGCAGATATAACTTTTTTAACATCTGGTAAAACAGATTTATCATAAATATCAATAGTCAATGTTTTTGCTATTTTTGCAACCCATTTATTCAATGGCATAATAGAATCTACAAAAATAGAAATTCTATCATCACGCACAGATGTTTTTCCAGAAAGCACAACTTCTGTTTCATTACTCAAAATTTGAGACAATTCTATAGAAGAATCACCAAAAGCCACACCTTCAACATTGCCAAAACTATCAGAAGCATTTATTGTTAACATATCTTTACCAGTTTTTGTTCTTCTGCGTGAAAAAGAATTAACATTTACAGCAATTTGAACAAATTTTCTATCACCTAAATTTGGTAAAGTTTGGCTTGTTGTCAATCTTGCGCTTGATATTAAATGTTTGTATTGATCAAGCGGATGAGCAGATATATAAAACCCAAGTGCAGATAATTCATTTTCTAACCTTTGTCCAAAAGTCCATGGTTCTGTTTTTGGTAAATCTTTTAACAATCTATCTTCACTTACATCATCTTCTGTTGTATTAGCAAACAAAGACAAAGAATTTACATTTTCACGTGATTTAGATGCGTAAGCCAAAATAGAATCAGCATTCATAAATATCAATGCACGATTTTTTTCTAGTGAATCTAAAACACCAACTTTTGCAAATGCTTCTAAGATACGTTTGTTTATAATAGGGGCACAACGTTTTGCAAAATCAGTTAGATTCTTAAATTTACCACGTGCTTCACGTTCTGCAACAATCGCATCTGTAGCAACCGTTCCAACACCTTTGATTGCAGCCAAAGCATAAATTATTTTACCGTTTTTAACAGTAAATGCAGATTCACTTTCGTTGATATCTGGTGCAACAATTGGTATATTAAAATTAGTTTTTGCATCATCAACAAATATTGATAATTGGTCTGTGTCATTCATATTACTTGACATAGATGCCGCTAAAAATTCTGCTGGAAAATGTGCTTTCAAATACGCACATTGATTTGCAACAATAGAATAGGCGATAGCATGAGATTTATTAAACGCATATTTTGCAAATTCTTTGAATTGTTCCCACAACTCTTTTGCAGTTGCTTCATCCAAAGTATCTTCTTTTTTACAACCCTCTAAAAACTTTACTTCCAATTTAGCCAATAATTCCAGTTTCTTTTTACCCATTGCTTTACGCACAGTATCAGATTCACCACGTGTAAAACCAGCCAATACGCGCGTCAATTGCATAACCTGTTCTTGATAAACAATAATACCATAACTTTCTTTTAATATAGGTTCAGCACGTGGGTGCACGTATTCAATAGGCTCTTCACCATGCATAAGCGCAATAAACCGTGGAATAGAAGCAATTGGTCCCGGTCGATTTAATGCATTAAGCGCAGATATTTCCAAGAAACTTGTTGGATGCATTTTTTTCAATGTTTGTTGAACAAATGGAGCATCGAATTGGAATATTCCTTCTGTTAAACCAGACTGCCAAAGGTTCATTGTTTTTTCATCATCAGTTGGAATCTGGTCTAAATCAATATTTATTCCTTGGGTTTGCTGTATAAGTTTTGTTGCATATTTTAACACAACCAAAGTTTCAAGTCCAAGGAAGTCAAACTTTATCAAACCCGCACTTTCCAAATAATGTCCATCAAATTGACATGAAGGTAATTGGTTCGCAGGGTCACGATACACCGGCGCGATTTTTGTAGTTGGTCTGTCACCAATAACCACACCACAAGCATGTTGTCCAAGATTTCGTATTGAACCTTCTAGTTCTTCTGCTATGGATACAACCTTTTTCATATCTGGGTCATTATCTAAAACCTCTTGAATTTCATGCGAAGAATCTACTGCTTCTCTTAATGTTTTCGCATCTTGTGGTATCAATTTAGATAATCTATCAGATTTGGAATAAGGGATACCATAAACACGACCAATATCACGTATAGCGCCACGTGCCTGCAAACTACCAAAAGTAATTATACGACACACAGAATCACGACCATATTTTTCACCAACATAATCTAAAACACGCTCTATACCAGTTGGTTCAAAATCAACGTCAAAATCAGGCATAGATATACGATCAGGATTCAAAAATCTTTCAAACAGCAATCCATACTTTAATGGATTTACGTGTGTGATACCAAGTGCCCATGCAACTATTGACCCAGCACCAGAACCACGCCCAGGACCAGTCAAAATATTATTATTTCTGCACCAATTTATATAATCAGCAACAATTAAAAAATACCCAGGGAAACCCATGCCAATTATAACACCTAATTCATATTCTGCTTGTTCAAAATAAGGTGCTGTATCAGTAATATTATGTTTTTCTAAACGTTCTTTCAAGCCGTTCATTGTTGCATCTCGCAACATTTGACATTCTGTTTCTAAATCATTACCAAAACGTGGCAACAAAGGTTTTTCATGAACGTTTACATAAAAAGCACATCTTTTTGCTATGTTCACAGTATTTTCTATTGCTTCTGGCAAATCAGAGAATATTTCTGTCATTTCTTCAGCAGACTTAAAATATTGTTCGCATGATTTACGTGGTCTGTCTGGATCTATAACCTTGGTTTGTCCAAGAACACAACTCAAAGCATCCATAGATTCATAATCTTCTGGCAAAGCAAAACACACATCATTTGTTGCAACAATAGGTATATTCAAATCACGTGCAATTTGTAAAAACACAGGTTCTGTTTTTATTTCGTCTGGCAACCCATGTCTTTGTAATTCAATATAAAAATTATTTCCAAAGATATCTAAAAATTGTTGTGCAATATTAAAAGCAGTATTATTTTGATTGTTCAAAATTGCCATACCTATTGCACCGGTATGTGCGCCAGATAAACAAATTAAATCATCTTTGTGAGCCTTTAATTCTGATAATGTTATATATGGCCCAAGATGATGATTTTCTTGACGCATATACATTATACGACTTAGTTCGCAAAGGTTCAAATAGCCTTCGTGATGTTTTGCTAACAATACTATTTTTGATAACGATGATTGACGCAAAATTTTTGGGTCAGCACTATGATGATTCAAAGATAATTCCACGCCAATTATCGGCTGTAATTTATTAGACGGCATAACATCAGAAAATTCTGCACATCCAGACATCATATTTGTATCCGTCAAAGCACAAGCAAACATAGAATTGTCACGACACAACTCTGGAATACCTTTTAATATTCCAAGTTTTTTATTACTAGCGACAGATAGCGTACTTGCACCTACGGATATTTTGGAATGAACATGAAGATGAACAAAATCCGGCATTATAAACCTTTACTTTAACTTACCGTGACAATGTTTATATTTTAATCCAGA
>JAGHTM010000084.1 GCA_018065345.1 Candidatus Enterousia merdequi
AAATAGGACTAAAATGACAAATCTAGACAATATATTATCTATAAAACTAGGCATCAAAGAACGATTACACGATATTCGTAAAACAGCAAAAATATCTCAAGATGAATTAGCACAAAAATCTGGTGTATCTTTTGGGTCTATAAAACGTTTTGAGCGAACAGGTGAAATATCTTTATCTTCTTTGTTAAAATTGGCAATGGCACTTGGATATGAAAATGATTTTAACAACCTGTTTACACGCAAAAATTATCAATCTATTTTTGATGTAATAAAAGACGGAGATAAAAATGCAAAATAAGATGTTAATTGTAAAATATCATAATTCTGTAGTTGGACGCTTGGCTTTGACCCCTGAAAACCTTATGGCTTTTGAATACGATACAGCTTGGTTACAAAACGGCTTTAGTATCTCACCTTTTAAATTGCCACTGGAAAAACGAGTATTTATAGCAAACAAAGAACCTTTTGATGGAGTATTTGGTATTTTTAATGATTGTTTACCTGATAACTGGGGCAAATTATTAGTGAACCGTGAATTACAAAGGCTTGGAATCGCACCAAACAGCATTTCTGTTTTGGACAGATTAGCCATAGTTGGTAAAAATGGGCCAGGAGCATTGGAATTTGAACCAGCGGAAGAAATGATTTCAGAATATAAAGAATCTGATTTAGACATTATTGCAAATGAAATAACCAAAATCATAGATGACTCATCAGTTGTTACCTCTGATTCCATAACCGAAGAATTATTCAGAATTGGAGGGTCATCTGGTGGAACACGACCAAAAATCTTTCGTAAATTTGAAGACGGCGATTGGATAATCAAATTTCGTGCATCAGTTGATCCAACAGATATTGGGAAACAAGAATTCAACATAATGGAATTAGCACAAAAAGCTGGACTAGATGTTCCTGATCATAAGTTATTCAACAATAAATACTTCGGTGTAAAACGTTTTGATCGTAAACCAAACGGTGAAAAAGTATTTATGATTTCTGCCTCTGGATTATTAGATGCGGACTATAACCAACCAGTATTAGATTATTCTAATTTATTAAGCCTAACCGCAAAACTGACACGCAACATGGAAGAAGTAGAAAAGATATTCCGTTTAATGGTGTTTAATATATTGATAAATAATACAGATGACCATGCTAAGAATTTTGCATTTTTATATGATGGCAAGAATTGGAAATTGTCCCCTGCTTTTGATTTAACCAAAACAATTGGTGTATGGGAACATGCAACATCCGTAAACCATAAAGGGAAAGATATCACTGGTGCAGACATGTTACATTTAGCCTATCAAGTAGGAATGACAGACAAACAGGCTGGCGATATTATGTTAGAGGTAGAAAATACTGTGAGACAATAGGATGAAAAATATGATAAGCACAAATGATTATTTTGATCAAGAAAAAGAATGTGTATATAAAAATGAAATTTATTCTGTCCGTAACAATGGTGCGATTATGCGACACAAAAGACCTGAAAAAACCAAACGCAAAATGGATGAAATTTGGACTTTTGGTACAAAAAACGATAAAAATGGATATATGTATCTAGGACAAGCCAGAGTACATAGAATAGTTGCCACAGCATTTCTTGATAAAGAACCATCACCGATGCATGTTATAGATCATATTGATACTAATAAATGTAATAACCGTCCAAATAATTTACGTTGGGTTACAAGATTAGAAAATGCATTATCTAACCCTATAACAAGGAAAAAAATTATTTTGTGTTGTGGAAGCCTAGAAAATTTCTTGTCTAATCCTGCATCATTAAGAACAAGTAGTATCGGTCAGACGTTTGATTGGATGCGTACAGTATCTCCAGAGGAAGCCAAGATTAGCAAAGATAAGTTAGAACGCTGGGCAAAAGAAGATTCTATACCAACTGGTAAAGGTAAACTTGGTAATTGGATATTTAATGATGACGATTGCACCGATTTAGAAGAAAACGAACTAACAAAGATTAAATCTTTAACCACAAATGTTATACAAATTAATTGGAGAACCCCAAGTGAATTTCCTTTATGTCCAAAACATCCTACAGAAAATGCGTTACAAGAATATTTGGCAAACCTTAAAGAAAACGCTATATTTACTACAAACCAATATGGTAATTCAAAAGTAATAAAAGCAGACTTTAATATAGATAACAATTCTTTATTTGTTATAACTTATTTTGATTCAAAATCGGCGGTAAAACCGTATGCTTTAGCAAAAATAACATACAATGAAGATGATAATATATACTATCACACATCAATAGATACGTACTTTATGGAAGAAAGTGCAGAAAAATACTTCACAACAGAACGTGGCTACAAATGGACTGGAGATGAAGTTTTTGACGACCTTTGTTAAATCATGACAACTTCAATAATTATTGTAGATGATATCTTATTTGTTTTTTTAATAGAATTACTTTTTAGCTGGAGCATAATGATAAGTAGATCTAACTGTGATTCCAAAATGTTTAGCTATCTGAGAACGGTTATATTTGCCTATCATGGAACGTAATTCATCTATTTGAATATCAGATAAAGAGTTTTGACGGCCTTTATATTTACCTGCCTTTTTAGCTTGGGCTACACCTTCACGAACTCTTTCTAGTATCAAATTACGTTCCAATTCAGCAATAGCACCTATAATAGTCATAATAGCCTTATTTAATGGATCATCTACATTTGGTGCAAAAGTTAGGTTTTCTTTATGGAATTTGATAGTAGCACCTTTCTT
>JAGHTM010000124.1 GCA_018065345.1 Candidatus Enterousia merdequi
CTTACTCATAGTCGAACTGGGTTCTCGTCCTACTTTTTATAAAATAAAAAACCGTCATGAAAGACGGCTTTTTAATCTGTGGTGGGTTAAGTAGGACTCGAACCCACGACCAAAGCGTTATGAGCGCTCCGCTCTAACCAACTGAGCTATTAACCCACAGCAAAGATTATTATATAAAAAAAACTTTGGCTTGCAAGTTAAAAATGAACAAATCTTGCTTTT
Source organism: Candidatus Enterousia merdequi (assembly GCA_018065345.1). GTDB lineage: Bacteria > Pseudomonadota > Alphaproteobacteria > Rs-D84 > Rs-D84 > Enterousia > Enterousia merdequi. The sequence goes on from JAGHTM010000124.1 coordinate 223, forward strand.
TATTGCAAATTATGTAAATATCAACCGATATATGGCAGAGTTTATACCAATCTTGAATCCAAATCAAATGCAAGCGTTTAATACTATTGAACGCACGTGTTCTAATGTTTTAATTTTGGGACAGGCTGGGACCGGTAAATCGACTTTTGTGCAATACCTTAAATCTGCGTCTGCTAAAAGAATTGTGTGTGCGTGTCCTACGGCGGTTTCTGCTTTGAATATTGGTGGGCAAACTATACATTCGCTTTTTCAGATTCAACCACGTGATTTTATTATGCCAGAATTGTTAAAGTTAAAGGCAAAACCACGTAATATATTAAATGCTACTGATGTTTTGGTAATCGATGAAATGTCTATGGTTGCGCCTGATTTATTAGATGCTATTGATATTCTGGCGCGTCAGGCCCGTCGTAATAATGAACCTTTTGGTGGAATACAAATAGTTGCTATTGGCGATATGTTTCAATTGCCACCTGTGATAACAAAAGATGCTGAACAATATTATGAATCAGCATATGAATATAAAAATGCTTACTTTTTTGATTCAAATGTTTATAAAAGGGCAAATTTTATAAAGTTTGATTTTAATACTGTGTATCGACAAAGTGACGACAGTTTGTTAAAACATCTTATGCAATTGCGTGATAACGACGTGTCTGCTCTGGATTTCTTTAATAATTGCAAGATACAAGACGAAAATATCCGTAAAAATGCGGTTATAATAACGCCTTTTCGGGTTGTCGCAGAACGTATAAATGCTAATAAACTAAATCAAATAAATGCTCCCGAAGTTGTTTATAACGGAACATTGGACGGTAATTTTAATGTAAATGATGTGCCTGCACCTATGGAATTAAAGTTAAAGCAGGGTGCTTTGGTTATGTTTGTGAAAAATGGTGATAAATGGCATAATGGGTCGATAGGGTTGGTTGAACAATTAAATGCCAAAGAAATCATAGTGCAATTATTAGATGATAAAAATGATGTGGTTGTGGTTAAACCTGAGAAATGGGAAAAGATAGAATATTCTCGTGATGAAAATGACAGAATTGTTGAAAAAGAAATTGGTTCTTATAAACAATTTCCATTGATGTTGGGGTATGCTATGACGATACATAAATCCCAAGGAAAAACATTAAACAAAGTTATTATTGATATTTCTTCTGGTGCGTTCGCACATGGTCAAACTTATGTTGCTTTATCACGAACAAAAAGAGCAGATGATATGCATATTGTTAAACCATTAAATGCGCGTGATATAATTTTTGATAAAAGAATTCTTGATTTTATAAATGAATAATTTATATGTCTTTGGACATTAAAATTGCGTCCACTCCATCATAGTATTTTGGACGCAAACCGACCGGTAAAAAGCCGGCATTTTCGTATAATTTTTGTGCGGCAATATTGTTTGAAGCGACTTCTAAAAATATTTTTTTAACCCCTTGATTTTTAATTGTTTTTTCAATTATTCCAATCATAGCAGAGGCGATTCCAAGCCGTCTTTTTTCAGGGTTCACACCGATGGTTATAATTTTCGGCCTCATCAACGACAATTCTGTACACAATAAAGCCATTTTCAGACATAATAATTTCGCATCCAGATTTCTTCAAATCACGAAAATCATCTGCCGACCATGGTTTGTTCGGAAAACATTTTTTATGAAGATTTGATAATTCATCAAACATTATTTTTCAGCATAACTTGGTCTTAAATACATTGGTATCACAGGTTCTATTTTCCCAGATTTTAATTTTTCTTCTATGATACTTTTTGCGAATATTAAATTGTATGGTTTATGACCGACAGTTGATGGAAGTTTCATTTGTTCTGATTCAACTTCGTCAATAGTCATTGTACATGGTTCGTGTATTTTTGATGCGACAAAAAAATCACCACGACCAGAATCGATTGCTACAAAAGCATCTGGTGTTTCGTGTAAATATAATTCAAACAAATTCACACCGATAACAGGTATGTTTAATCCAATGCTTAAACCTTTGGCATATGCGATTCCCATACGAATACCAGTAAAACTGCCAGGGCCAACTATGACACCAATAGCGCTTAAATCAGACATTTGAACATTATTTTGTTCTAAAAAATCATTTACAGCATTTGGTAATCCAATCGCTTGCTTTTCAGAATCAAAATGTGCCATTTTATCGTCTAATAATAAATCTATGCCATTTGAAGAAGTGTTTATTACTAATATCATTGTAAAACCTTTTATAAACGTGCACTGAATCCAATCTTGTTAGTCATATTTGCGTTTTGATGTGCAGACAATAATTCATCTATTTTATCAATAGTAAAATCTGTTTTTACATCTTCGCCATTGTTTTGTAATAAACTGCGACGCAACAATGAAGATATTTCGCGTTGTAATTCACGAACGCCTTGTTCCGAAGTGTATTGGTGTATTATGTGCAATATAGCATCGTCAGAAATATTGATGTTATTTACATCCCAACCAGTATCTTCAGCAGCGCGTTTTATTAAATGTTCGCGTGCAATTTGAAGTTTTTCTTCTTCGGTATATCCAGGGATTTCTATGATTTCCATACGGTCTTTTAATGCGGACGACATATTCAAAGAATTAGAAGTTGCAATAAACAAAACATTTGATAAATCAAAATCAACTTCCAAATAATGGTCGCGGAAAGTTTTGTTTTGTTCTGGATCTAATATTTCAAGCAATGCAGATTCTGGATCGCCACGCCAATCGCGTCCCATTTTATCTATTTCGTCCAGAACGATTACAGGATTATTAGATTTGCATCTTTTTAATGCGTCCATAATACGGCCACATTGTGCGCCGATATATGTTTTACGATGACCACGAAAATGAGATTCATCACTTATGCCACCCAATGAGATTCTGCAATATTTACGTCCCAAAGCATTAGCAATAGATTTACAAAGTGAAGTTTTTCCCACACCTGGAGCACCGACAAAGCACAAAATACTTCCCCGGTTTTTGCCGGTCTTTTTCATAACGGCAATGTGTTCTAAAATACGTTCTTTGACTGGCATCATACCAGAATGTTCGCTATCTAAAACACTTCGTGCGACTTGTAAATCAATAGGTGCTTTATCAGATTTGTCCCATGGCATAGATAATAATTCATCAAGATATGTTTTTAATAATCCACCTTCTTGAGACATAGGGGACATTGCACGCATACGTTTTAATTCAGACATTGCTTTTTCTTTGGCTTCTGCTGGCATAGCAGATTTTTCAATTCTTTTGCGTATGCTGATAACACTTGTTTCTTCGTCGTCATCTTCGCCCATTTCTTTTTGTATAGCGCGCATTTTTTCTTGTAATATAGCCTGTCTTTGACCGTTTTCCATTTGGTTTTGAACACGACGATTTATGTTTGATTCTATTCTGTTTGTTTCAATCAGCAACATAAGTTGTTCAAGCAAAGTTATCAATTTTTCACGCCAAGTTTTCATTTTCAAAATTTCAACAGCGATTTCTGTGTCAATATTTGCCATTTGAACAACAGAATCTATAAATGCAGGCATAGGATAATTTTTGATAATCGCATTTAGTTTTTCTATTTTCATTTTGCGGTTAGCAGATAAAATCTGCATAGATTCGAAAACTTTGTCACGCAAAGCAATTGTTTGTTCTAATTCAGAATCATCAAGTATTTCAACAGGTGTGACATCGGCAGAATAAACACCATTCAAAATTACAATATCAGATAAATCAACAACAGAAGTTGTTTGAACAATAGCATGAATAGAACCATCTGGCATATTTAATACTTGGGCAATAGTTCCAATTGTTCCAGTTGTGAAAATATCATCTGCATTTGATGGATAAGACCATCCGTGTTGAGGGCACAAAACAAGTTTTTGGTTTGTTTTTGTTGCAGTTTTTATACATTCAATAGATAACGGATTATCAACATACACTGGCACCGTAAGGCCCGGGTGTACAACTAAATCACGAACTGGTAAGATATATTCTTTCATAGCAAAATAAATATAGAATATTTTATATGATTTTCAAGATATAAAAAAATTCCCTACAAAAGCAGGGAATTCAAAAGTTTTTTATCGTCTTGGATTAGTGACGACGAAAACCGTTAGAATGACTTTGTTGGCTGTTGCTTGAACGTTTTGATAAATAGCGAGCAGCGATTAAAACCAACCATTCGATAGATAATAAAGCCAAACTGATAACTTGTGCTTGACGGTTTTCTAGATAAGCCAAAACATATACGAATTGAGCAATAAAAGATATATACAAAACGCCAAAAACGCCTGTAAAGAATACTTTTTTGATTTTTCCGAACATTTTTATTTTCCTTTATTTTATTATTAAATGCCGAGTTTCTGGTGCCAGGTACCCGGCGAACCCCGCATAAGCTAAACGAAATATATCAACGATTGCCAATATATTTCAACGCCATATTAGGCAGCTAATGCAAGGCGAACGTTGTCGTTCGCAGCGATTCTATCGCCATTCATTTTTTAGTTGTTTTTAACGGAACTACCCGGATTCAATCGATTTGCCTTTATTTCGCCTGTCGAAACTATGTCAGCCCCATAAAATTGGTGGAGCTGTGGGGTACCGCCCCCCAGTCCAAAACGACTATTCTGCAACGAATTCAGAATCATCACTATTTGCATAGCAATATACATTATAAATATTCGTGCTGGAAATTGCAAGTTTTTAAGTTATAATGATACAAAAGGTTTTAAAATGAAATTTCTAGATAAAGCAAAAATTTATATCAAAGCAGGTGATGGTGGTAACGGTGCTGCATCATTCAGACGTGAAAAATACATTGAATTTGGTGGACCAAACGGTGGTGACGGTGGTCGTGGTGGCGACATTGTTTTTCGTGCAGTTCCAAATGTGAATACTTTGATAGATTACAGATATAAAACAAAATTCGTTGCACAGCGTGGACAAAACGGTATGGGAAAAATGCGCACAGGGTATTCTGGGGAAACATTATATCTGCCTGTGCCAACAGGAACTGTCATTTTGTCTGAAAATGAAGAAATAGAATATGCAGATTTGAATCAAGACGGTATGGAATATCGTGCTGTGCGTGGTGGAAATGGTGGTTGGGGTAATTTGCATTTCAAAAGTCCAACTAATCGTGCACCACGTCAAGCAAACGATGGTTTGCCAGGTGAAGAAAGAACGGTTATATTACGTCTTAAATTGATTGCAGACATTGGATTGGTAGGATTTCCTAATGCTGGAAAATCAACATTATTGTCTGTTGTGACATCTGCGCGTCCAAAGATTGCTAATTATGCGTTTACAACTTTGAATCCACAACTTGGTGTGATGTATGCGCATAATCGTGAATTTGTTATGGTTGATTTGCCAGGATTAATAGAAGGCGCACACATGGGTGTTGGTCTTGGCGATAGATTCTTGGGACATGCTGAAAGAACAAAATTGATATTACATGTTATTGACGGTTCTGAATCAGATTGGGCAAATCGTTATAAAACAATACGTCATGAAATGGATTCTTATGGTGGTGGTTTATTGGATAAACCAGAAAT
>JAGHTM010000093.1 GCA_018065345.1 Candidatus Enterousia merdequi
ATGAGAAACCAATAATATTGCACCACGATATTGATTTAGTGCATCTTCCAATATAGATATACTTTTGATTTCAAGGTTATTTGTCGGTTCATCCAGTATCAGTAAATCCGGCTGATTGTTTCCACCCAGAAATGCTGCCAATGTCGCCTTTAATAATTCACCACCCGACAATGTTCCAACTTTCTGTAACGCAGCATCATTACGAAAACCAAAGTTCGCAGCAATCATGTGTGCATCATGTTTAACACACCCGGATACTGCCATTATATTTTCAATAATGTTTTTATTTTTATCCAGATTAGATAAATCTTGATTTATATGTGCGATTTTTCCAAATGTTTTTACCATCCCTGATTGTGGTTTTAATTCACCATAAATAAGTTTTAACAATGTTGATTTTCCAGAACCATTTTTTCCAACCAAACGCATTCTTTGTCCTCCATATAATGATAAACTAAAATTATGAAAAATCGCTTTGTCATTATACGCGAAACATAAATCAGAAATTTGCACCAATTCTTTGCTGTAAAACGGTTTATTCGGCACAGGAATTTTAATTGTTTCGTTTCGCATCTGTTCAGACAAAGTTTTTTGAAAACTAATTTGACCTTCTAACTTTTTCTGAATAACCGCACGTTTTTTTGCTTCTGTTTCTTGACTTTTTCCTTTTAATGCGTTTTGCTCTAATCTGCTACGACGCGAACTTGCAATTTCCTTTTGTTGTTTATATTCATGATGCTGTCTGGTATTTTGTGCGATGTTCAACGAATTATTTAACCTGGCAATAGATTTTTGGGTATTAGTATATTTTGAATATAAATTATCTGATTCAATTTGTTTTTGTTCCAAATAAAAATCATAATTTCCACCATATACTTTCAGTTTACCATTTTGTAATTCGACTATTTTATCTACTTGTTGTAATAATTCTCTATCGTGCGAAACAATCACAGCACCACGTGGATATGCGTTTAATTGTTCAAAGAACACTTGTTTTGCATCACTGTCCAGATTATTGGTTGGTTCGTCTAATAACAAAATATCGGCATTACTTTCAAATGCACGCATCAGAGCAAACATTTGCTGTTCACCACCACTTTTAGAATCTGATATATTGATTTGATTCAACATATATACACATGCGTCTTTATTTATATTACCAGAATCAGGCAACAAATCCCCAGACAACAACTTTAACAAAGTTGTTTTTCCACATCCATTATCACCAATTATTGCTACATGCTCATTATCGTTAAACACAAATGAAACATCATCTAACAAATTATTGTCATCATATCCAAAAAATACTTTTGCTAAAGAAATAAAAGCCATAATAAAACCCTTTTTATTGCAATTCAACAGCTACACATTGCCATGTGCGATTTATAAAAAATTACAATTTATATACGCATCGGGTTTTATCCTTATTTTATATTACACACTATCATTGTATTACAAACATATATAAAATCAAGATAATTCCATAGTATTTGTTTCTTATTGAGAGACAGACGTTTTTCAAGTATTCTATCATTGTATATTATCAAAGGAAAACAAATGCAAATTACCGGTCTAACCAGCAAACAAGTTATTGCTAATCGAAAAAAATACGGTGAAAATATAATTCCATCTGTACCGTTAAAAACGGTTTGGGATTTTTTCAAAGAAATCTGTTTTGATAAATTAAATCTTATTTTGTTGATTTTATTATCATTATTAACATTTATAGCATTTATTGGATACGGTTCTTGGACAGAGCCAGCAGGAATTGCAATTGTATTATTTGTTGTTTATACAGTAGGAATTTTTACCAAAACAAAAGCACAAAAAAGCACAAATGAGTTATTAAACAAGTCGGCAATTCGTTACTGTAAAGTTATACGAGACAACAAAATAAAACGAATAAACACTACTGAAATTGTTATATCAGATATCATTATATTACAGTCTGGTGAAACAATCCCGGCAGATGGCTATATCATAGACGGAAAGATTTCAGTCAACAATTCTGTATTAAACGGGGAAAGCGAAGAAGTTATAAAAAAGCCTATTGCGAACTATAAATACAAACAAAAAAATAATTTTTCTAATGACGATTATGTAAGCACAAATTTATTGTTTTCTGGAACATCTGTTCAATCTGGCGAAGGATATATGTTAGTGACAAGCATAGGTAAAAACACAGAAAACGCAAAAACTCTTCTGGCTATGCGTCAAGTCAAAGAAGTAAAAACTGATTTAGACATAAAACTTGAACACTTTGCTTCACAAGTTTCTATGATTGGATATATATTTGCTTTGGCATTTTTTATAATAATGATGCTGATTCATATTGTCAAAACTGGTGGTATCCATAACTTTTTTAACTTGCCATTATGGGATATTATTCATACTGCAATATTAAATATAACTATCGGTTTAACAGTGGTAGTTTCTATTGTTCCAGAAGGTTTACCGCTTATTATAAATATAATTGTGGCTCAAAATGCTAAAAAAATGCTTAAACATAATATTTTAGTAAAAAACACTCACAAAATAGCCGAAGCAGGAAACATCCAAATATTATGTACAGATAAAACAGGGACTTTAACATACGGCAAATTGATTCCTATGACATGTTATCTTGGAAACACTACACAAATAGGTTTTGATTCTGACACAGAACTTGGACAAATGATAGCAGCCAATCTTGTTCTTAATTCGGAAGCCGTATATGACGATAAAGCGATGGCTATTGGGGGAACATCTACTCAAAGGGCTTTATTAGAAATAATTAAACCCTTTTCAAAAATGTACAAAACTGTGACCAGTAAAAATACAGTTATAAATAAATTAGTATTCAATAGTGCGAATAAATTTTCTATGTCTAACATAAAATCTAAAACACATAATAAAATATTCGCTCATTATACTGGCGCCCCAGAAATCATTCTGGAACATACAAACAGATACATGGACATAGACGGAAAAAAGCACACAATAAATCATTCTAAAATTCGCAAATTATTATCACAAAATGCACGTCAAGCAAAACGTCTTATTGCTTTGGCATATTGTGAAACGAAAAATACAAATGAAAAAATTCAAGACAATTTAATTTTACTTGGTTTAATTGCTATACGTGACGATGTCCGGCAAGAAGTTCCTGCGGCAGTAAAACGCGTTCAAACAGCAGGTATTCAAACAATTATGATTACTGGCGACAATCTTGAAACAGCAACATCTATTGCAAAAGACGCAACTATTATAAATTCAGACCAAGATATCGCAATACTGGCATCTGATTTAGAACAAATGTCTGACAAAAAAATTATAGAGATTTTACCACAAATTCGTGTTATCGCACGCGCTACACCATTTACCAAATTACGCGTTGTCCAAGTCGCTCAAAAAATGGGTTTATGTATCGGTATGTGTGGCGATGGAACAAATGACGCCCCTGCTCTACGCCAAGCAGATGTTGGTTTCGCAATGGGAAGCGGGACAGACGTCTGCAAAGAAGCAAGTGATATTATAATTATTGATGATAACTATGTGTCCGTAGTTGACAGTATATTGTTTGGAAGAACATTTATTGAAAATGTAAATAAATTTTTAATGTTTCAGTTTCCTATAAATATCGCCATGATGTTTATATGCTTGGTTTGCCCTATATTTTATAATTCTATTGCTTTGACCGCAGTTCAAATATTGATGATAAACATTGTAACAGATAGTCTAAACGCATTGGCTTTTGGTGGCGAACCAACCAAACCAGAATATATGTTAAGACAACCCGCTAAAAAAGGCGCACCTCTGATAAACAAAACAATCTTTGATAAAACAGTTCTGGACGTAATTGTATTTTTCTTGATGATGATGATATTCGCTAATTTATTGGTAAAAAATCAATTAGTTTTATCAGAATCACAAGCCATATCTGCAAGATTTGCTGTTTTAAGTATAGTTGCTATTATAAACGGATTTAACATTCGAGAAAACACAATAAATATATTCAAAGGTCTATCGAAAAATTTATTATTCATTGGCATAGCAATCATTGTCACGACATGGACAGTTTTATCTGTTCAATTTGGTGGAGATTATTTTGGCACATCACCATTAAATATAAAACAATGGGGAATAATTGTTGCTTTGGCATTCCTTATCATACCATTAGATATGATAAGAAAAATGCTGATTAAACATAAAATTATATTTTAATACAAAATTTCTACTGGGATTTGTTGTTCTTTACAGAAATTTATAAAGAACAAAGCAAATGCTTTAATTTTTTTGGTTTCTGCAACTTCTGTTCTGCAAATACAATGAACTTCTGTTTCATATTCAAAAGGTATATTATCTATAGGCACAAGATTTTCACTATATTTTTCAAACCAAGATGGCAAAACAGTTATTCCGTCACCTGCATTTACCAATCGATATATCAAAGCCAATGAATCAGATGTTGTATTCAAATGTTTTGCACGTTTTAATACACACTGGTATTCTGGCAGATTAAGGTAACGTTTAACCATACACAAATCATAATTTTCCAGCAAATCATCAATATCTTTTGGCATTCCATGTTTGTCTAAATACTGTTGACTTGTATAAAATTTAGTATGTGCTTTGAATTTGAATAAAAGTTTGCCGTGAATATTTGGATGTGTTTTAGCGTTCACAATCAAGATATCTGTATTTTCAATATCCGGATCTTGTCTCATCAAAAGATCCAAACGAATATTTGGGTATCTTGCATAGAATTCAGACATATTTTTCATAATAAAACTACCAATTAAACCTTCTTCGGTCCATACAGAAATAAAACCCGAAAGGTCGTCAAAATTGGCAAATTTATTCAAAATACTATCAAGTATTTTTTCTATGCAATCTATCTCGTTATAAATAAGTTGAGTAGAATTTGTAGGATGACTTCCCTCGTAATTACGATTTATACACTTGGTATTAAGACGTGTTTCCAAATCTTTAATCAGTTGGGACATATTGGTATTTTTTATACCGTTTTCAAGGGCAGCAGTTTGAATGCTACCCTTGTCCACTACTTCTTTCAGAGCCAACAGCTCTTTTAAGAAAATTATTTTTGTTTTCAATGTCGACATACCCATATATTATACAGATAAACTTGATGTGTAAACAAAAATATTTATGCTTCAACAATTATACATTTAACAAAATCGTCTAAACTTGAACCTGTGGCATTCAAGATTTTAGCAATACTGTTAGTAGAAGGCCATCTTGGTTGTCCATATTTAGACCAACGTTTGCTTTTATTAAAAGAAGTTGCGTCTAAACCACTAAACTTTGCCAAACCAGAACAAGACATTTTGTGTTGATTTGCAAATCTATCTATTGCTGCCCAAATTTCGTTGTGTGTCATATTATCCTCCTTTGGTTGATATGCACTTGTTGTTTCTACACCAATGATTATATTCTTTTTTTGAAATGTTATTCACACCCGTTTTTATAAGATGGGTGTATAAAAAATGGATATACCTCTGAATATGTTCATTATGAGAAAAATCACAAACATCAAAGTTATGAATAAAAACACACTAAAATCAAATAATTACGTTTTTATTTACAATCTCTTTTTTTATTTCATAGTTATACAACCATGTGTTTTTATTTGGGATTTTGTTCTTAAAAAAATGTTAAAACCCTAGGAAAAAAAACATTGATTTTTACACTAGCTTGTTTAATAATCGCAAATGAAATTACAAACACCCTAAAAAAACAAGGGGACGGTAAATTTCAACACCCATATTTACCACAACACAAAAAGGATAAAACATGAAAAAAATAGTATTTTGTTTAACAACATTAGCATTAGTTGCTTGTTCTGGAAGTTTTCAAACAAATAAAACTCAACGCCAAACAATATTGCGTTCAAAATTTAACCAAGATTTACCACAATGGGTATTAGATAGTGCGGACAGCAGAATTATTGAAGAAAATGGCAAAACATATTTTGTCTCTGAAATCGTCAGATCAGAAAGAAGCAATAATACAGCGCAATTAGAAAGAGCAGCTTCATTGGACGCAGGTTCTCAATTAGCTGCAATGGCTGCCCAACAAATCAATACTGTTGTTAAATTATCCGAAAATGATGAAAACATCAGAGATGCAAAATCTTCTATCCAAGCAATCAGCGAAACAAACATACAAATTTCAACAATTGTTCCAACTTCAACATATTGGCAATTGATTGAATATGCAGAAGGTGATCGCGAATATCATGCTTTTGCAAAAGTTCGCGTAAATTCACAAGAAATTGTTGATGCTATGGCAAAAGCATTTGTTTCTGCAAATCCAGATGTTAAAGAAGAAACAGCAAAAACTATTGTTGTGCGTTCTGCAACAAATATGAATTTGGATGATGTAAAACCAGATGAAAAAATCTTTTAATAAACACATATGAAGATTAAATCAAAGATTTTATATTTGATTCTAGGGTTTGGGATGTTTTTGTCCCAAGCCCGTTCTGAGGTGTGCGATTGGGCAAAAAAAACTCCTTCGGATGACGCTACTTATAAATATTTCGTTGCTCAAGAATTTTCTACAAAAAGTAGATCTGATGCAAAAGAAAAAGCAGAAAATAATATTACCCAACAAATTTGTGGTGTCATAGGGACATTTTTAAGTTCTGCCACAGATTCTTACGAAAGTGAAAACATATCAGATTCAACTAGTTTTTCTGCTCAACGTAGCAGATGTCTTGGTGTATATAAACAAAATTTTGAAAGAATAGAAATTGATACTGGACGCATAGATGGTGAATATGTTGCTTGTGTAAAATATAGATATTTAAAAGAAAATTTACGTCAAGAACAAGCGAGAATAACTAAAGAAGGAAAAACTTCTGGTAGTTTGGCATTAAATGAATATATTGGAAACACAAAATGTGATGGTCACCCAATACAAATAACAACAAATCCTGCAGGGGCTTTAGTATCCATAGATGATAAAGCAGAATATAGTGGCAGAACCCCTTTACGTTTTGGTAATGTGTGTAATGGTTCTCATGAATTAAAAATAACACTGGAAGATTATAACACTGTTACAAAAACTTTAGATTCAAAAACAAAAACAGTTTTTGAAACACTTAAACGCCAAACAAAACGCATCTCTTTGCGTTCAAATCTTGAAAACACAAAATTTACTATTTTTGATCAAGATGGTTTCAAGAAAAAATCAGGAAAAGGTGTTTTAAGTTATGATTTTATGCTTGGAATAGAATATAAAATATCTGCTAAAAACGATATGTCAGAAGAAATTTCTGTTACAAAAAAATTCACCAAGGATGACGAAGATTTCTATGATTTTATATTACAAAAACTAGATGGAAAAATAGATTTTACTATTTTCAAACAACGTAATGCTGATGTGATTATTTATGTAGATGGCGATAAAATAACATCAAACACAACATCTAAACTTGCTCCTGATATAGAACACGAAGTAGTTTTTGAAAAAATTTCCCAAGATTATCAATATGAAGATATTGTAAAATATATTACTGTTACAGCTAATCAAACTTTCTCATATCCATCTGATACTTTGGAATTCAAAAAACTATACAGTTTAAACCCAGAACTTTCCGATTTTAATGAACAATACGAACAACCTCAAAACAACACACAAACACAATATCTTGGTATAAGCAGAAAAAAATGGGCTGGTATTATTTTGGGAGTTGCTGGTGCTGGTGGGGTTGCTGCATTACTTTCAATGTCTGGAGGAGGCAGCGGTAGTGGTGGAGACAACAATTATAATGATTGTGGTTATAACGCTTACTGGAACGGCTCATCTTGTCAATGTAATTACGGTTATGAAAATTATCAACAAGGATACGGTTGTTCTTACATAGATTGTGGTTATAACGCATGGTGGAATGGCTCATCTTGTCAATGTAATTACGGTTATGAGAATTATAAACAAGGATACGGTTGTTCTTACATAGATTGTGGTTATAACGCTTACTGGAACGGTTCATCTTGTCAATGTGATTATGGTTATGGCAATTATCAAGAAGGTTATGGTTGTTCTTACATAGATTGTGGTTATAACGCTTATAATGATGGTTCTCAATGTCAATGTTATTATTCGAATGAAGTATGGACAGAGGGTACCGGTTGTTCTTATATAGAAATAGAATGTGGAAACCATGCGTATAAAAATGGTGATGAATGTGTTTGTGAACCTGGATATGAAAATTGGGTACCATCTCAAGGATGCTCTCCGTATGGGATAGAAGGCGTCTCAGACGTTACAAATCAGTATATTATGAGTTTCTATGATGAAACAACATATGGAAAATACAATAGCGGTTTAACACAACCATATGATTATTATGGGTCAGTATCAGCAAATGATAATACATATATAGCAAAATATTCAAATGGTGATGTATATGGTATAAAGACTGATTATAATTATACACCTAGTTGTGGCATTATATCATTATCACGCCCAAATTATGGATACGAAGAAAAAGCTACTGGAACAATTTATATAGAAAAACAAGGATCAGGAAACGTTTATGGAATTCACCAGACATCATCAAATTATGAATTTTATAATGCAGACACAAGAGGAGATTCTTACCAACAGTCCAAAGGTAATATTATAATCAACAATGATGGGTATGGTGATGTATATGGTATTTATTCAACACAGACAGTAACAAATGCAAGTAATTATTCTTATGGTGGCGATTCGACCGGTGTAATCAATATATACAATACAAATAACGATGGAAATGTTTATGGCATATACACAAATGAAAATTCTATTTATAACACAGATTCCACAACAATTACAGGAAATACTTCGGGAATAATATACATAAACAATATCAGTGATGGTAATATTTATGGCATACAAAACACATATTATAGCAACATATACAATATTTATTCTAATTCATATATTGGCGCTGGTAATCAAGCAACAGGATTAATAGATATACAAATATTGGTGACGGTAACATTTACGGTTTGAACGGCTATTATTCTAAAAACCTATATGATTACAATTCGTATAATTATTATTAT
>JAGHTM010000126.1 GCA_018065345.1 Candidatus Enterousia merdequi
TTATTAAACGCAGCCCATCTTGCGCCATAATCAATAAAATTACCATTTTCCCATAAATCAAGTCCAGAATATCTATTTTGAGAAAACAATGTTGAATCCGACAAAAAGCGCCCAGCAGAATCGTTGTTCACAGCAAAAACAGAATCTTTATCAAAATGTTGCATCAGTGTTAAACGCGCACGTGGTTCTATGATATATGTCCAATTGTTTTTTACAGCGAACATTGGCAATCCCCATTCTACATAACCACTTGGTAAAAAACGTGTTTTTATTCCAGAATAATCTTTTACAATATTATCGTTTTTATAAATATCTGTTTTATCAAAATTATATATATCATAACGATTAGAAATATTAAGCGTTAATCTATTTCCACCCCACAAAGTCCAAGGTGAAATAATACTGAATTCTCCAACAAGGCGTTGATTTGATGATTCATCACCGGCAATACTTAATACATCACCAGAAACACTTAAATAAGTTTCTTTGAAAAATGGAGCAGTTTGATAAACACCACGAATATTTGGCAATATATTACCAGAAACACTATTTTGGTTTCCATGTGCTTGACGTAATTCTTGAAATATGTGCGCATCAGCAACAACATAACCAGTCTTGCCAAACAATTCCAATTTTGCCCCAGAATCAAGATATGGTTGATAATTATAAAAACCATATTTCTGTAAATAAGTTTCATCAGAAGTCCGTGCGATATAAACAAATGCACGAGCATTTTCCCCAAGTTCTATTCTATCGTCATTATATAAATGCCAACGATTTTCACCATCTTTGTTTCTTGTAAAAGACCCTGTTGTTCTGAATTCAGAATGTGTTAAATTCAAACGATGCTCTGCTTGAATCAAAGGATTTTCTTTCGTTAAATAAGAAAAAGTTGTTGTTAAATCATGCGTATCAGAAAAGTTTATATAAAACGGTATATTAAACTGTGTTCCCATTTTATTTGTGGAATTAAAACTTGGACTTAAAAAACCAGATTTATATTTTACAGACGGATCTGGCATTTCATAATATGGCAACCAAAACACAGGTATATTATCGTTATACACCCAAAATGTTGCATTGTTAAAATACAGCATTTTTTCATCCATATTATGTATTGTTTTTTGTGCTGATATTTCCCAAGCCCGACCATAATCATCACAACCATCACATGCAGTAAATTCAGAATGCATCGCTATTGTTTCTGTGCCATTACGTTGAATTTCTTTTGCACGAACATAAACATGACTTCCTAACCATAACTCTATATTGTCCGTTTTTACTTCTGTTGCGTTTTTTGATAAAGATATAGAACCTGATTTAATTTTTTGACCAGAAACATTTGTCATTTCTGTTTTTCCAGAAGTTTTTATTTCTTCTGATTTAATGTTATATTCTATCTTGTCTGCTTTAATCGTTTTTGCTTCGTCTAAGTTTACACCTAACGCAAAAGCATCAGAAAAACAAAAAATAAAAAACAAAAAAGCATTTATATATTTCATTTTTTTAACAATAAGCCAATTAAAATTATTATCAAACAAAAAACACCAACGCACAACACCCCAACATTCGTCACAGTTTTAACCGTATTTGATACAGACATATACGACGCCATTATACCAGCCATAAACACAACAGCAATTGTTGGAGCAAAACTAGTCCGTCTGCGTAAAAGTGATGATTTTAACAAAATCAACGTGCAAACCAGCGCAAGAATTAAATTCATAAACGGACTGACAAAACGCGA
>JAGHTM010000032.1 GCA_018065345.1 Candidatus Enterousia merdequi
TTTATCCAGTATTTGACGCGCACGCGCATCAACATAACGTCCAAGTTCAATAAGACGTCCTTCTTGACCGTCTTCACAGCCCATTTGGTAATTACGATTTACAATAGGTATAGAAACGACACTCATTTTTTTAACTTCTCTAAAATTGAAACAGATTTTTCAATCAGCTGTTTTGCACTTTCGTTTTTTTCGCGCAATGTTTTAACTTGTTTTGTTAAAATTGCAACTTCTAAATCAGTTTGTTGCGTTGCCAAAGTCGCATTAGAACGTAAATTACGCGCTAGATTTTCGATATTATCTAATTCTTGAAAAATTTGTTCTTTTATATCTGACATATTTTCATTTTAAGATATTTTTTATATGCGTTCAACCGGAAAATGTGATATAATGCATTTATCAATATGGGAGAATTGTTTTATGAAAACCAAAATTATTTATATTTCTGGAAATGAAATTTTTGATATGCAAGATATTCGCAGTGCTTTCGAAGAAGTTCGTAATGCGTTAAATTTGGATAAAGATACCGTTATGTTCGGTGTTCCCGTTGATTCGGATGATGTGTGTTTATCCCAAGAAACATCCATCAAAGAAAACACTGAAATTATTCAACCAGAAATATCTGACGATAATATTGAACAAGAACAAATTGAAGAACATATTGAAGAAACAAAAATTATAGATATTGAAACACTTGAAAATCCAAAAGATGTTGAAGCGAGCACAGATATAAAAGAAGAAATTGTCCCAGAAACAAAAAAACGCGGTCGCCCTCGCAAAGAAAAAGTTATTGAAGAAACTCCTGTTGTTATCTCTGAAGAAGAACCAGAAGAAAAAACAATTCCTATATTATCTATCCTTTCTACAAAAGAAACATCTATTGAACCAGCCGAAGAAACGATATTGGATGAAACAGAAAACGAATCGGTTGAAGACAAAAAAGAATCTATTGATATTATTCAAGAAATATCTGAAGAACAACCAGAAGATGCTGTTGAAGTAATTGAAAGCACCGAAGATTCAGAACCAGATTTGGAACAATTATTATCTGAAATGACACCTTTGGCAGAAGATAATATATTAGAAGATAATCAACCTGATGATATGCCAACAAAAGACGAACCAACAGATTTATCCGTAGATGCTACATTAGAACAATTGGCAACCGAATACGCAGAAACACAAGATAAAATAAAATCAGAAACCAAAAGCCAATCGCGAAGCAAAATTGGAAAATTACGCAATATATTACCTTTTAAACAATCTAAACACAAAGACCAAGGTATTGGTGATTTACTAGAATGGGCTGGTATTGCTGCAAATGATGAAGATTTCTCTGTTCCTGGATTTTTCACTAATGCTGCATCCAGAAAATAATAATGGACCAAATAACTATTATTAATTTATTAACTAATTCCGGACTGAAAGTTTTCGGTATGGATAGTGATTTTATTTATTTCCAAGATCCATCGTGTATATTTCCTGCTTTTGATTCAATACTACATTATGCATGGATTGTTATTATGGTGCTTACTGCAATAATGCTTTTTGGATGGGGAATGTTGTACATCAAAAACGGGGTTAAAATAGATAATTTATTTAATAATGCAAAAACTTTAATTTTAATATTATCTGTATTAAGTTTAGTAAAACCTATTGTTGATTTTGTTTATTGCGGAAGTTTTTTCAGCAACCAATGCGAACTATTCGCAAAACAGTGTGAAACAAAAAAAGTATCTATTACTTCTGTAAATGAATTATTAGATATGCGAAAACAAAGTTTTGCTAAATCAGATGAAGTTTTGTTATATGAAAACTTTGATATTATAGATTCATGGGGCAACGAATTTTTTGGTATCCAAGAAAGCGAAAAAAACTTTGAACAAGAACCTAGTCCGAGCCAAGAAATGAACGATAATTTATCATCTTCCAATTCTTCAAAATTCGTATCTGTATCATATCAAGAAAAAACAACAATATACGTTCATAAAGACGGATATAAAGTTAAACGAAGCGGTGGCTCGCCTGCATGGCGAAATAATAACCCAGGGAACATCAGAAAATCTCAATTTGCTTATGACGCAGGTGCTATTGGCGAAACAGATAAATGGGCTGTATTTCCAGACGAAACAACCGGACTTAATGCTGTTGTAAAATTATTACGTTCGAAAAAATATAATAATTTATCACTATCTGCGGCAATAAGTCGTTATGCACCATCCAAAGATAGCAATAATCCTGTTCGTTATGCGAACACAGTTTCTAAAAAAACAGGTATAAGTACAAACACGATATTAAACACTTTGTCAGACAATGACTTACAAAGAATTGCACGTGCTATGCGTGATGTAGAAGGATGGATTGTTGGAACAGAACAAAGAATATAAAACAAGAGAAAAAACATGAATAAAACTAAAACTTTTGTATGGATAATAGCAATTATTGCTTT
>JAGHTM010000079.1 GCA_018065345.1 Candidatus Enterousia merdequi
AGATTTTTTCATTGTCTCTCCTTTTGTTATCAAACAAAAAACCGCACTTAGTTAAAAAGGCGGTTGGAGGCTAGAAAAACAATTCAAAGCGAAATTGCGTCGTTTATTCAAAATATTCACGACCCTCCAACCATAGGTTGGAGAAATTTAATGTCTTTCCCAGACACGCTTTGATAAGGGTTTTCTAGTTCCCATCAGCAAAACTCTTGCTGACAGATACATTATACCACAAAAATCGTGATATAAAAATTTTATTTTCTTAATTTTTGGAAATTTTGAAAAATTTGTTTTTGTAAATTGGCTGATTTTATCTTGGTGTATTCTTGCATTGCGCGTTCTGAATCTTTATCCATATTATAAATAAGCCATAATAAATTATTTGATAAACGCGTTTCAAATCCATATTTTTGACGAAATAAAATCTGAAACTTTAATGCACGTGATACTAATGAAGGCACACTGTATAAAGTTTTTATTGAACCATCATAAATAACATGTTCCATGTCCA
Source organism: Candidatus Enterousia merdequi (assembly GCA_018065345.1). Classification (GTDB taxonomy): domain Bacteria; phylum Pseudomonadota; class Alphaproteobacteria; order Rs-D84; family Rs-D84; genus Enterousia; species Enterousia merdequi. Next base: position 509 of record JAGHTM010000079.1, read on the forward strand.
ACATTTCATTATATAAAAAGTAATCAAAATATACCGATGGAAAAATCTGTTTTTGTTTATGCGAATAATAAATCGCATTACAATTAAAATCAAAATGTCCACCGACTATGGTTTGTGGATTATCAACATGCTGTTGAAAAATATCTATTTCTTGGAAATTTCTTGTTTTAACTTTTATTCCACCCAAAGAGTTTTGCTTTTGTGAAATTATATTTTTGTTATTTGTAAAATCAGGTTTTATCGGCAATATTATATCAATGTCTTTCGATTCATTTTTAACATTGAATATTTCAGATAAAACACTATCTCGAACAAAGCCACCAACTAAAAACACATCATTGTTTTTAATCTGTAAATCATTAGTCAAAACATCAGCAACACTTGCAATTTTTTCTGTTGCTTGTTTTATTACCCTATCAAGATTTTGTTCTATATTCATTTTATAAAAAATCCGCCAAATTTGGCGGATTAAATCATTTAATCAAAAAACTTTAAGCTGCTGCAGTGAATACTTTTTGAACATCGTCATTGTCGTCCAAAGCGTCTGTCAATTTTTCGATTTTTGCGTATGCTTCATCATCTAAATCCATAGGCATATTTGGAATCCATGTGATTTCAGCATTTTCTGGTTCACCTAATTTATCAGCCAATGCTTTTTGGATAGTCATAAAATTATCTACTTTGGTTGTAATAATGAAACCTTCTTCGGAAGATTCCAAATTATCTGCATCCAATTCCATGATTATTTCCATCATTTCATCTTCTGTTTTACCAATAGATGCAGGGTACATAATTTGACCAACATGTGAAAACATAAATACTACAGAACCTTCTTCGCCCATATTTCCACCATTTTTAGCAAATATATTACGAATTTCTGGCACAGTTCTGCGTGGATTATCTGTCAATGCTTCAACAATAACTGGAACAGCACCTGGGCCATAACCTTCATAACGAACAGCCACAAAATTATCTGTATTTGCACCAGCAGCCTTGTCGATAGCACGTTTAATATTATCATTTGGCATAGAATTTTTACGTGCTTGTAAAATTGCCAAACGCAATCTTGGGTTGTTGTCTGGATTTGAATCACCCAATTTTGCTGCCATTGTTATTTCACGTGCAAGTTTTGTAAACAAACCACTACGTGCTGCATCAACCAAACCTTTCTTGTGTTGGATGTTATGCCATTTACTGTGTCCACTCATAATTTGACCTTTTGATTTAATTATATTAAAATTACATCAAAAGGATAACAAATGATTGGAAAATTGCAAGGATTTGTTGATTATATTGGTGACGGATTCGTTATTTTAATGGCTGGACCTGTGGGATATAAAGTTTACACCCCAGAAATACTGACATTAAAAGAAAATGTATCGCTTTGGATAGAAACGGTTGTTCGTGAAGATTCTATAAGATTATTCGGGTTTTCCAGTGTTTCTGGCCAAAATCTATTCAACCAATTAACTACTGTTTCTGGTGTTGGTCCAAAGGTTGCATTGGCTATTATGGGAACAATAAAAACAGATATTTTAATGTCTGCGATTGCAACTGGGGATGCAAAGACTATCGCCACAGCCCCTGGGGTTGGTAAAAAAGTTGCTGAAAAAATCATTGTTGAATTAAAGAACAAAATGGGTGGCGCTTCATTTGATTTTGGTTCTGAATCTGGTGTATTACCTGATTTGTTGGCTGCACTTGAATCGCTTGGGTATCGTCGCATGGACATTATTGATATGGCACAAAAATTGGTATCTAATAACCCAGATTCAGATGTTGCTAAATTAGTTCCTTTGGCGCTAAAAGAAATAAGCAATAAATAATAAAGATAAAAAATGAATAATAACGAAACTATATTTGCATTATCATCTGCACACGGAAAAGCCGGTGTATCTGTTATTCGTGTAAGCGGAAATGATTTATCACAACTTTTTGAACGTATTATAAACAAAAGAAAGTTTGAATCACGTTATGCTTATTACACAAATTTCAAAGATGACAATGGCGATTTAATCGATCAATGTATTGCTGTTTATTTTTCTGCACCAAATTCATTTACTGGCGAAGATATTATTGAAATATATTCACATGGCGCAATGGCTGTTATAAACAAAATCTTTGATTTTTTACGAAACCACAACGCAAGAATCGCAGAACGTGGTGAATTTTCTAAACGCGCTTTTTATAATAACAAAATGGATTTAACTGGGGTTGATGGTCTGATTGCACTTTTAGATGCACAAACAGACAAACAACGTCAAAGCGCTCTTAAATCTATGACCGGTGGCGATGCAAAAACATATCATAATTGGCGAAATAAAATGATTGAAATATCTGCCTATGCGGCAGCAATCCTTGATTATGACGAAGATGATTTACCAAAAAATATTGATAAAAAAATATTAAACGAAACACAAATTTTAATGGAAGAAATTAAATCTGCTTTGGCAAATCAACACAGCACACGCGCTTTGAGAAACGGTTTTAACATCGCCTTGATTGGTGAAACAAATGTTGGAAAATCATCTATATTTAACAAACTTGTTGGCACAAATCGCGCCATTGTTTCTGACATAGCCGGTACAACCAGAGACGTTGTGTCGTGTCAAATCGATTTAGATGGATACCTTGTCAATCTTTCTGATACTGCTGGAATTCGTGAAACAGAAGACGCTATTGAAAAGATTGGTATAGAAAGAACACAAAACGAAATAGAAAATGCTGATTTGGTTATACATGTATATAACGAAGTGCCAAATACATTAAACAAAAATGAAATAACTGTTATAAACAAATCAGATTTATTACAAAACAAATCAAATAAAAATGTTATTTATACTTCTGTAAAAACAGACGATGGTTTTGATATTTTATTAAATACCATTAAACAAAAAATGCACGAATTGATGGACGGATCTTTATCACGCGTTGCTATCAACGAACGCACATCTGAATTATTACAAGAAACAGTTTCTGAAATGGAAAACGCTGTTTCAAAATATAATGGAAACTATGATATGTTTGCCGAACACATTCGTCGTGCATCTATTTGTATTGGAAAAATACTTGGTGTAATAACAACAGAAGAAATTGCAGACGCAACTTTTTCAAGATTGTGTTTAGGGAAATAAAATTATTGAACAAGGCCGGCAAATGCCGGCCTTGTTATTTTGTTTTTTTATTCTTTTCTATCTGGATACATACCATCTATCAAATTCTTGCGAACAAGATGATGTTTTACCTTTTGTGTACTTGTCATTGGTAATTCTTCTGTTGTCATAGCAAAATGTGTCACCCATTTATAAGAAGCAACTTTTTTATT
>JAGHTM010000022.1 GCA_018065345.1 Candidatus Enterousia merdequi
CTTAACCCACCACAGATTAAAAAGCCGTCTTTCATGACGGTTTTTTATTTTATAAAAAGTAGGACGAGAACCCAGTTCGACTATGAGTAAGCGAAAACAAGCGGTTTTATTTTAATCAAATTCTGGCTCTTCATATTCAATCTCTAACCCGAACACGGCCGACCGGAAGCCGGAGTCGTCCCAAACGCCGTAGGCGCAGAGGCCAGCACAGCCGTACGCGCAAAGGCCAGCATAGTCGCGATCGTCGTAGAACACCCACGAAGGGGAAGAGACATTTGCAAAGCTATTACTTCCACTTGTTGCATAACCCGTTGCTTGGCACCAACAATATTGGCCTCCTCCACTATCTGCTGGATTGCCTGTTTCTAATACTCCTCCTGGTGTAGTGCTACATCTTGCTATACCTTTCACTGTGCCGTATTCAAATCCTACACGCCATTCATTGGCATTATAATCAGCAAATATGCTCTCAGTACATGTTTTACTTGCTACTGTATCACCTGTGTTTTCATTGACATGGTAACAATTATCAGAATTTGCATTCCTAGATGCCAATATATACCCATTTATATCTATCTTATCTGCTAATGTGCTTAAATCAAACAATACTTGCCAGCCAGCAAAGTTATATCCAACTCTTTGTGGTGCGCTTGCTGGTAATGTTATGCCACCGTCGTATGTACATGTGTTTGTTGCAAATTCTGTTTCGCCATTATACCATTTCAAATTGATTTCGTTTGCTGTCCATTGTGCTGATAATGTGCTTGTTCCGTCTGTTGTATTCAATGTTCCACTATCGCATGATGCACTTGTTGCACCTGCTTCGATATCTGGTGCTGTTGTTTCTGCAAATGCTGGCACAATCATACTTATTGCCAATGCACTTGTTAGAAATATACGTTTCATATTCTCTCTTCCTTTTTTATCAAACAAAAAACCGCACTTGGTTAAAAAGGCGGTTGGAGGCTAGAAAAACAATTCAAACTGAAATTGCATCGTTTATTCGATATATTCACGATCCTCCAACCACAAGTTGGAGAAGTTTAATGTCTTTCTCAGACACAGTTTGATTAGGGTTTTCTAGTCCCATCAGCAAAACTCTTGCTGACGACACTATTATATCACAAAAATCGTAATAAAAAAATGATTTGTTTATTTTTCTTCCATATTCTTACGACTGGTATAGCCAGTGGAATAAAACCAATCATTTATCATTGAAAGCGTTGTTTCTATGTATTTTGCTATTTCTCGTCTTGAATTGTGATATTTGTATTCGTTCATTATCTGATTCAGATTTTGCGCTATGAAAGACAATATTTGTGTATGCTGAGAATCAAGAACATCTATTTTGTCTGATTTATAAAGCAAATCTTCCAGAAATTTTAATTGTTTTTTTATTACGCGAAAATATTTTACATTCAAATCTAACTTTTTATAATCCAGATTTATATCTTGAATTGGGATTTCAAGTTTTCGCGCTCTGATAATATTTTCTATTTGGTGTAATATTTTAAGCAAACACCCATCCAAAGCATTTACCAGATTAGTATGTTGATGCTTTTGAACACGTCTGGTGACCAAGAAATGAGAATAATCGTAAAATAAAAACACTAATGGCACAGCAAACAATGAAGCCGCAACATTATTCATCAAATCTATCCATTGTGGGTCTTGCAAGTATTTTTGAGAAACATCAAAGACCACAAAACCGCCCATAATAGACAGAATATATGGAATCAGTTTCAAAAAAACATTTGTTAAAACCATACATAAATTATATCAAAAACAACAAAGACTGACACAGGAACAAAACCCTAGAAAATTCGCCCTTGCCCTTGAATTCACCCAAAAAAAATGATATAATTACATCCAAGAACCAAGGAGATTTTTTATGGCACAAGGCGAAATGGATGATTTTCTAAAAAAATATTATCGACGACTACACGTCAGTGCTATGGACGAAGAAGTTTTAGCACGTCTTGTTGATAATCACAAGAAAGGCCTTTTAACACCAGAACAAGAATCTTGGTTCAAAGATGGTTTTATTGTTCCTGATCCAAATTCTCGTTTGGGATACAAAGCAGCAGATTTACCAGAACTTAATAACACAAATGATATAACCGAAGACGAATTAAAGAAATTATACCAGCGATGCGCTGCGGCTATGGCTGGGCTGAAAACTGATAGTGTCACTTATTCTGCGAAAGATGAAGAAGCAAAAAAATTTGTAAATTATTTTGTAGATGAAGCCCTACTTTTTCCTACTCCGAAAGCAACACCAGAATGTGAAAATTCTATTATTCAACTTATAAACTTGCTTGATGAAAATGGGAAAACCCCAGAAGAACAAGAAACAATAAAAAACATTAAACAAGTTATTTTAAATGAAACTAAAAAAACTGATGATTCAACTAAAAACTTATTTAATAGTGCAGAAGACGTAGAAAAACTGCTTAAAAAATGTAAGGACGGTAAATATAATTCTGACACATCTGTACAAACAAAAATTCAGCAAGTAGCCCTTACACTAGATAATTATTTGAATTCTTGGTCTTATGATGGAGCAAACAACACAAAACAAAAAAACAAAGATTTTCTTGGACCTTTGTCTGATAATTTATCTATTATCTCACGTAATGATGCGTTTTCTGTAATAACTATTGATAACCAAAAACTAGACGATTTTAAAAATATTTATGGTCAAGAAATATTATACACTTTGTACCATAACAAAGATATTCGTGAAAAGTTTGGCAAACATGATTATGGTCTTATAGAATACATAACGAAAGCAGAAGGTAAAATCAGTTATCAAGACCCTAATAGTGATAATTATGTAATTCCAAAAGCAGACGACGTTTTAAACCCTGTTCAACAAATTGAAAAATGGGCAACAGATTCATATAATGATACAATCAGAAAATACTCCCGTTTGCGTGGTGATCCTTTGTTGTTTAGTGTATTTTCAAAAGAAATTTGCAAAGCTTTGGATAAAGAAAATATAAAACCAACAGATGGTGTAAGTGGAATAATAGACAAAGCCAATGACATCAAAAAACGTTTTCCAAGCAAAACTATTTCTGACCATTTTGATTGGTTTGTAAACACTATTTCTGAAATAAAAAAACAATATCCAAAAGCTGTTGAAGGTTCATGGAAAAACGCAAAACAAATGCAATGCGTCATTGGGCAAATTATACTAAAAGCCACTGGTCCAAACGCAAAAGACGGAGATTTCGAAAAAGCAAAAACAGCCATGGAAATAATGACTGCTATGAAGTACGGCATGATGACCAGCAAAGTTATGGATACAATGAAACAAACAGAATTCAATGTATTTTCTGACAAGAAATTATCTTGGAACAATAATGATGGTATTCAATTTGTTACATCCGCTTTTGATAAAAGTGTCAAAGCCGCATTTCTTGGAATTGGGTACACAGCAACTTTTGTTCGTAATAAAATCATGTTGTCTGGTGGAAAATTCAAAGACAAAGACAACCAAAAGGGTATTTTAGCAGCAAGGTATCAATCAGAGCAAGATAGATTGGCAAACAAACGCACTGCTGACATAACAAACAAACAAACATTAGATGCACGCAATAACGCAACAATTGCTAACAGACAAAATCAATTAAACGACCTTAATACTAATGACAATATAAATCAAACAACTCTTAACTCAAAAGAGCAGGAAGTTACCACTCGAAAAACAACTATGGATGCCGATGAACAAACAATGAACGGTTTCAAGGCACAAATGGATTTACATAAACAAGATCACGACGATTATGAAACAAACAAACAAATTTATGATGAATACAGAAATTTACCTGCCGAAATAACTAGATTAACAAATGATTTAACCCAAAAGAGAAACGATATTATTGCATTAAGAAACCAAATTACAAATACTAACACATACATTGACCCTATTACCGGTCTGCCAATGGGAGCTGTAGAAAAACAGGAATACGAAACACAATTAACAGAACAACTTAAACAATTACAAAGTGATTACGATCAAACAAACGATCAACTTACAGAATGTCAAAATAAAAACAATCCTGCATCTGCATATTATAATAGTACTGTTGTTCCCGCAATAAACGATATGAATCGGTTAAACGCTAGTAACCAAGCATATTTAACAGCAGAAACCGATTATAACAATGCAAAAACACAATATGATACTTCAAAAGATTCTTATAACGATTTGAATGACAAGGTTCAACAATTCAAAGATGCCACAAAAGAAATTTCAGAATTAAATGACGCAATAGACAAAAGAAACGAAACCATGAGAAATTGGCCTCAAGAAAACGTGAATAAAGTTCGTGATTTGGAAAACTTTTGGAACTTTTTGCAAACAGGTGCAACAAAAACAATGCGTTTAAGCACAAAAAATGCACAAAAACATTTTGATAAAAACAAACAACAAATGTTGCAAAATTATATAAATCAACACGGATTAAGATAATAAAACAAGACGGTTTTTGACCGTCTTTTTTTATTTGTTTTATTATTGAAATAGATAAAATCATTTGCTATTCTGTGGCGTGTAAAATATTAACAATACATTAA
>JAGHTM010000070.1 GCA_018065345.1 Candidatus Enterousia merdequi
TTTACTTCTTTTTTGTCTTCCATAATTTTTTCCTGCTTTTTAATTCGTTATTTTTAATCTATTGCTTTTATTATAGGTAATAAAGTATCAGATTTCAAGGATGCACGTCCAATTAAAACACCATCTACATTTTTTATACCGGTAATTTGTTGTGCGTTTTTAGGATTTACATTACCACCATAAATAACAGGTGCTTTTTTTACCCCCAGTTTTTGTAAAGTCTTGAATATTGTTTCATGAACAGATGATATTTCAGATTCTGAAGGGGTTACATTTTTTCCAATAGCCCAACGTGGTTCATACGCAATAATATATTTGCCACTATCTGGAATACTTTCTAAAAGCATTTTTTTAATAATAGACATTGTGCGACCATTGTTGTGTTCTTTTGCTGTTTCTCCAATACAAATAATAGGAACTATACCGTTTTTTATGGCTGCATTTGCTTTGGCTTTTATTATTTTATTGTTTTCATTATGGTATAAACGTCTTTCACTGTGACCAACAAGCACATATTTTACCCCAGAATCTTTTAACATTTGACCAGAAATGTCACCGGTATATGCACCATTTATGTTTTCGCTTATATCTTGGGCGCCAATATTTATTCCATAATTTTTCCCACAGAGCAGGGTAAAAGGCAAACACATAATGATTTTATTTTTTGTGTGAATACTGGACAATTTTTTCAAAATAGTATTTTTTTCGTCCAAATTTCCGTTCATTTTCCAGTTTCCAATAATGAATTTCATTTTTCTTCCTTTTTTATTGATTTTTTATCATCTTTTTTGCTATGGTATCGCAAAAGGTGGAAAAATGCTAGAATATTTACGTAATGCTGCTGATAAACCTGCAGCGAAAGTTTTAATGTTTGTTTTAATTTTCAGTTTCGTAGGCTGGGGGGCTGCTGAATGGATTTTCACAGGTTCATCACGTGATACGACATTGATAAAGGTTGGGGGGGCTGAAATACCTGTTCAACAGTTTAATTCTGAACGTTCTAATCAGTTAGCTGCTATGTCCAAAGAAGAACAACGCAGCGCATATACAGACCCTGCCAAGGCGGCTGCATTGACAGAAAAAGTAATGTCGAAATTGACTATGAATCAGTTGGCGCTTAATCGTGCAAAAGATTTGGGGTTTGTTGTGTCTGATAAACGAATCGCAGAAGAAATAAAAACACATCCTCAATTCCAAGTAAATGGTCAATTCCAACCATGGATGTTTAATTATGTTTTGCAAAATTCTGGTTTAACAGAAAATGATATTGCAGGTTCTTTGCGTGGTGATATTTTGCGTAATATGACAATGGGTGCTGTAAATGTTCCGTTAAATGTTCCTCAGTTTGCTGTTGATGCTGCATATAATGCACGTTATGCAATGCGTGATATAGAATATGCAACTGTTAAATTTGAAGATTACAAAGTTGGTGAACCAAATGATGAACAATTAAAAACATATTATGCACAACATCCACAAATCGTCCCAGAAACAAGAACTGTATCTTATGTTTTTGTTGCTGCTGATATGAATAAACCAGATTTGTATGATGAAGGTTTCAAAAAGGCACAAAAATTAGAAGATATGATTATTTCTGGAGATTCTATGAAAGATGCTGCAAATAAAAGCAATGCAAAATATGTTCGCTTTGATAAAATTGCTCGTAATACAAATTTATCTGATAAAATATTGGATGCAGATTTGATTGCAAAATTGTTTTCAATGGAATCAGGAAACGAAAGTGAATTACTAGAATTAAAAGAAGGTTTTGCAATTCTTCGTGTTGATGATGTTCATCCAGAACACAATGCAGATTTTAACGATGTAAAAAAATCTTTGGTCAATGATTGGAAAAAATCAGAACAACGCAAACAAGCATATGTTTTGGCAAATGAAAAATTGACTGCTGTTAAAAATAATAAATCAGTTAAAGATTTGAAAGATGTAACAGTATCAAGAACAGAAGGTGCACCATTGGAAGTTTTGAATGTTGCTTTTGGTAATTCTGTTGGCGCAAGTGTTCTTACCGAAGATAAAAATGCTTTTTACATAGTCAAAATTGGTAAAAATATTATGCCAAAATCTGATGCAAACAAAAAAGCATCTTTGCGTAAAGAATTAGAAAAAATGAATTTACGCTTTATCCAAGATGATTACAGTCAATTCTTGAAACAAGAATATCCTGTGAAAGTTAATCAAAAAGTATTTAATAGATTTATCGCAAAATAAAAACCGCCCGCATGGGCGATTTTTATAATAATAATATGCAAATTGAAACAACAGGTATTTTAATAAATATTCGTCCGTTTTCTGAACGCGATATGATTGCACATATATTTACGTGTGATAATGGTTTGTTGACCGGAATGTTGCGGGGTGGGGCGGTCGCTAAAAAAAATAAACCACTTACGGGGCAATATGGAAGTGTTTCTTGGAATGCACGTTTAGATTCTCAACTTGGTGTGTTTCATTTTGAAAGCGAAAAAAATTTATCTGCTCCATTGTTATTAGTTTCAGAATCTTTGAAATATATGAATGCTGCATTTGCTTTGATTTATACTCTTGTTCCAGAACGCGAATCATATAAAACATTATATGAAAATACGATAAAATTATTACAAGATTTATCTGGATCAAAATCAAAGCAAGATGTTTATTTGAATTGGGAAGTTTGTTTCTTGCGTGATTTGGGGTATGCGCTGGATTTAACCAAATGTTCTGGTTGTCAAAAGTCCGAAAATTTATGTTATTTATCTCCAAAAACAGGGCGGGCAGTGTGTGCAGAATGTGGTGTGCCTTATGCAGATAAATTGTACAAATTGCCAGTAAATTTAGATATAACAAAACGTTTTATTTCTGGTATTTGTGATGTTCAAAATGTTGATATGCCTTTGTTCAGAAAAATATTTTAATAGATACATTTTTTCCCTTGCATATGGTTGCTTTTTTTTCTAAGATTCATTCGTTCAATAACAAAGGAGAAAACTATGATTTGGACAATCTTAATCCTTATTTTAGCAGTCGCTTTGTACGTGTTTGGTTTCAAACTTGTTAAAGTTGACAGCAAAAAAGCTGAATTAAAGGATATTATTTTAAGCAAAGGTATCAAAGTACTTGCAATTATGTTGATTGCTGGTTCTGTATGCCGTTTGGTAATGCCTGTATATTTAGTAAAATCAAATCCTGCAATTTTGCAAGAAATGGTTCAAAGCATGCAAGCACAACAAGAACAAGAAAAAAATAAAATTGTTCGTAAATATGTTGCAAAACACATGGACGAAATGATTGGTAATGCTCCAATCGCAGGTAATGTAGATGCAAAGAAAACAATCTTCTTGTGGTCTGATTATTCTTGCCCATATTGCCGTCGTGTTCATGGCGAATTGGCACGTGTTTTGGCAGAACGTGATGATGTTCGTTTAGTTTTGAAAAACTTTTCTATCCATGGCGCATTATCTGATGCACCTGCAAAAGCAGTTATCGCTGCAAAAATCCAAGACAACGCAAAAGCAGCTGCTTTGGATAAATTGTTGATGGACAAAGAATATTTCACACAAGACGATATGAAAGATCAAGCAAAATTGCCTGCAAAAATCCAAGCTAATGTTATGAAATTGGCTAAAGAAGCTGGTTTGGATACAAAGAAATTAGCAGAAGATATGGAAGGCGATGTTGTAAAAGCAGAATTGCAAAATGTTCGTGAAATGGCACAACGTTTTGAAATCAGCGGAACACCATATTTGATTATCGGTGACCAAGCATTCCCTGGTGCAATTCCTTATGCAAGAATTAT
>JAGHTM010000057.1 GCA_018065345.1 Candidatus Enterousia merdequi
ACAAAAAGGTTGGGATGAGAAAATTTTATTTTATTTTCTTAAGCGTTATTTTATGTTGTCCAAATATGGACGCTGTTGCTGCTGGACGCAACGAAAGCGTCGTTATATCAAATAATTCCAATCGTCAAACATCCAGAACAAAAACAGATTCTACTAAATCAACATCATCACGTTCTGCAAAAACAAATATTGTTACACGACAAATATCTCCACGCAGTGTCACATCACAACAGAAGAAAATCGTAACAGGACGCAATGCAACAAAGAAAAATGCATCTGTACGTTCTGTGACACAACCTACTCGTGTTGTTCGCGCTGCTGCAACAACTAACGTTTTAACAAAAACTTTCAATTCAAATTATAATTCTTGTCGTGACGCATACTTTACATGTATGGATCAATTTTGCGCTACACAAAATGAAAATTACAGAAGATGTGTATGTTCTTCTAAATTACAAACAATTCAAGAAAAAGAACAAAAATTATCACAAACATCAGATTCTTTGAAAGATTTTGAAAATTTAAATATAGATACGATTTCTAAAACTTCACAAGAAGTAAAAGCAATGTTATCTGCAACCGAAGGTGAATCTGCAATCAAAACCGATACATCTGAAAGTTCAAACACATTAAAAAATATATCAAGTATCCTAGATAATTCAAAAAACGAATCGTTATCTACCCAAGGGAAACTTGATATCGCTGGGGATATAAAACAAATATGGAATACAACCAGTTTAATTGGTGGTTCAGATATTGCAAATTTAACTGGGGAAAAATTATTTAATGCTGTACACGCTCAATGTGCAGAACTCGTATCATCATCTTGTGCATCTTCTGATTTACAAATGGTTTCTTCGGCATATGGTATGTATATAGAAAATGATTGTGCAGTACTTGAAAATAATTTGAACACAAAAACAACTGCAGCAAATGCTGCCATACGCCAAACACGTCAAAAAATGCAAGACGCGCGTTATGACAATTACAACGCACATAATTCTGAAACCATTAATCAATGTATCGCAAGTGTAAGACAAGATATTTTAACAAATACTGCATGTGGGGAAAATTATATTCATTGTCTTGATTTTTCTGGAATATATTTAAATATTACAACAGGCGAGCCAATATATTCACCTAAATTTTATCAAATTGAAAATCAGATTTCTTTATCTGGCGATATTTTAAATAACACAAAAAACACATCTTTTGTATCTGCATTGAATAAAAAAAGAAGTTTTGCAGAAAAAGATTTAGATTTATGTCGTGATGATGCAGACGAAGTATGGAATGAATTTTTAAGACAAGCTATTGTCGAAATATATCAACAACAACAACAACGTGTAAAAACAGTTAAAGAAGAATGCCTACAAGTTGTTAACGAATGTTATCTAAAACAATCCGATGAATTAAAACAATATACAGATAATTCTGATAAAATAAACCTTGGGTTAACACTAGAATTATCTGAAGAAATGTGTGCAGATAAATTGAACACTTGCAGTAATTTATATGGTGGTGGTTCAGATGGCTTACAACTTTTGGTTCAAGCAATGACGGGTATAACAACTACGACAATAGAACAAGGTTGTTATGAAAAATTGTCTGTATTTGCAAAAAATGTTTGCGCTGTCCCAAGTAGTGATACTTTACATTTATATCCGTACGGATGCCGAAAATATGCACCTGGTGAATCTATGTACGCATATAATGAATTATGTAATACAACATTAACAAATCCTTTTACAAAAACAGAACTTATAACAGCCAATCAAAAAAACTCTGATTTGTATTACGAACAAATGTGTATAAATAATGGTTATAAAAAAAGATACCTATCATGCAAAATAGGTTACTACTTATATGACGAAGATTCTAAAGGATATAAAGCAAACGCAGCCACTTCTTGTGAACTTTGTCCCGCAGGAAATATATGTTTTGGTGGCAAAGCAGAACCACAATCACAGGGCGGAGATACACAAAAAATATACGAACAATGTGGAGAATATTATATCGGATCTTTATATCAACAACTTGTTATATACGCATTACAAAATTGCAGACGACCATCTGATACAACAAATGTTTTATCCACAGATTTAATGATGGACGTAGATAAAGTAGCACAAGAAGTCAAAGTACAAATAAAAATAGAACTGGCCAAAGAATGTGAAAGACAAAATGGTATATGGGTAGATTTCCCATATCAAAAGAGTAATAATTCAGATTTTTTGAATACGGATTTTTATAATTTCACAGGCACTAATGTATTATGGGG
>JAGHTM010000133.1 GCA_018065345.1 Candidatus Enterousia merdequi
GAAGTCCTGCTGTCCGGTCACCATGGCAATATCGAACGGTGGCGGAAACAACAATCGGACGAAATAACAAAAGAACGTCGTCCGGATTTAATAAAGGAAAAATAAAATGAGCATTATTAAAAAAATTGAACAAGAACAAATTGCAAAATTAAAAAGCAACAAAGTTATCCCTGAATTCAAAGCTGGTGATACTGTAAAAGTTCATGTAAAAATTAAAGATGGTGAAAAATTCCGTATCCAATTATTTGAAGGTGTAGTTATTGCACGTGATGGCGGAAACGGAAACAATGCTTCTTTCACAGTACGTCGTGAATCTTATGGCGTAGGTGTAGAACGTAAATTCCCATTATATACTCCAGCAATCGAAAAGATTGAAAAAGTACGCACAGGTAAAGTCCGTCGTTCTAAATTATTCTTCTTGCGCGGTTTGTCTGGTAAGAAAGCTCGTATCGTTGAAGATTTGTCTGCAAGCAAAACAAGTGAAGACAAATAATATCTTTAACTTATTATAAACAAAGGGGTGTGAAAATGAACATTACAAAATTGTGTTGTTTGTTTATAACACCCCTATTTTTGTTGTTTAATTCGTCTGCTTTTGCATATATTGAACAAGACACGGCGATACTTCGTGTTATGAACAAAGCCGCAGGAAAAACACAAAAAATTTCTGTGCAGGTGAACAAAACTTTACAACAAGACGGTTTAATAATAACTGTTAGAAACTGTAAAAAATCAGACCCTTTTGACGCAGAAAATTTCTTCGCATTTGTGGAAATATATACAAAAACAGAAGAACGCATTTTTAGTGGTTGGATGAACAGAAATGAACCTGGTCAAACCCCTTTACAACACGACGCTTATGATGTTTGGTTAGAAAACTGCAAGTAAAAAATATGACAAAGAAAACTAAAATTCAAATTATCAAAACTTTTATAAAAATATCCATAGTTGTATTTGTATTGCTTGTTTTTATTGTTTTGGGATTATTTGTTAAACCTCAACAACATTTTGAAGATTACAATATGAAAAAATGGTCTGAAATAACACCTGAACAACAACTAGATATTATAACGAACATAACAAACGCCACAGAAAATACAGATGTAATGATAGCTTGTGTTTCTAAAATCGCCAGATTACCAGATTCAGAAGACATGCAAATACGCGATGCTGTTGCTTTGTGTTATACTGGAATTAAATTAAATGTTGAAACAGAAAACAAATAAAGTTTTACGTTTATTATTTGTTGTGTGTTTGTTGTACGGATGCGCGCATAACAATCATTATATTGGTGAAGAATATTTGGGCAAAAAATATATTTCAAGCCCTCTTGGTGAAGAAAAAGCACCAGATATTGATCCTTTAATTCGTTTTGATGCTTTTGATTGCACTACTTTTGTAGAAACTGCTTTGGCACAAGGCGACAAGAACAAATTAAACTCTATTCGTTATAAAAACGGACAAATAGATTTTATCTATCGTAATCATTTTACAGAAACAGATTGGTTGCAAAACAACAAAGATATTGTTAAAAATGTAAGTGCTTTATACGGTAAAACATCTGTGCGTCATGTAAATATAGATAAAAAGAATTGGTTTAAAAAGAATCATAATATTGATACAAACTTTGAAAAACAATCAACAGATATTGAATACATACCATATACAAACATATCAAAAATAAATACACAAAAACCTTTGATAATATTATTTATTCATGATGGCGACGGTTTTTATGATAAAATAGGAACTGATTTGGCTGTAACACATATGGGATTTTTATTACCTGGTGGTATATTACGACATGCTTCAAGTCAACAAGGCATTGTTACAGATACAAATTTTGAACAATATATTGCAAATCGTAAAAAGAACAGTCATAATCTTGGTATAGCATTGGTAGAAATAAAATGAACGAAGAAAAATTGATTATCACAAATATGGGCGCAAGTACAGAAAATAAACATTCTGACAAGCCAACATTATGTCTTGGCATAGAATCTTCTTGTGATGAAACAAGTGCTGCTATTGTTGATAGCGATAAAAACATATTGGCACACATAATATATTCTCAGATTCCAGAACATCAAAAATATGGTGGTGTTGTTCCCGAATTGGCTGCGCGCGCACATATATTGGCTATTGACGAAGTTATTAAATTGACATTGCAAAACGCAAACAAAACTATAAACGACATAGACGTTATTGCTGCTACTGCTGGCCCTGGATTGATTGGTGGGGTTTTAGTTGGTTGGATGGCTGCAACGGGCATTGCAAAAGCAACAAACAAACCATTGGTTGCTGTAAATCATCTTGAAGGGCATGCACTGGTTCCACGTCTTAAAGCAACTTCTGCAAGCGATTCTAAAGTAAATATCGATGTGGATTTTCCGTATTTGTTGATGTTGGCTTCTGGTGGTCATTGTCAGATTCTGTTAGCAAAAAATGTTGGCGAATATGAACTTATCGGTCAAACTTTGGATGATAGTGCCGGCGAAGCATTTGATAAAATCTCTAAAATGCTTGGACTTGGGTATCCTGGTGGACCAATAGTTGATAAACGTGCACAAAACGGCAATTCAAAAAGATTTCGTTTTCCACGTCCTTTGTGTGATAAACCTGGATGCGATTTCTCTTTTTCGGGCATTAAAACAGCCGCAAGAATGTTGCTTGATAAAACAGAAGAATCTTTGCGCGATGAAACCTTTATAAATGATTTCTGCGCGTCTTTCCAAGCATCCGTCGTAGATTGTATTATAAATCGTTTATCAAACGCTTTGAAAGACGAACGCGTAATAAAAGCAAATCCAAAAACTTTAGTAGTAGCTGGCGGTGTCGCAAAAAACAGTGCCATACGAAGTGCTATGGAAAAGTTAGCAATTAAATTTAATATGCAATTTGCTGCCCCACCTATGAGTTTATGTACTGATAATGGTGCCATGATTGCATGGGCTGGTTTAGAAAATTATCGCAAAGGTAATATTGTTAAAGAACCAATAGCACCTCGTCCACGTTGGCCTTTGACTGAATTGTAAAAAGTTGATTTTATCGTTATTTGTGATATAATTATCACTATGATAAAAACACCAGAACAAAAACAATTTTATGAACAAGCAACCAAAAATATTTTGGCTCGGGTTAACGCGTTAAATTTACCTAAAGACCAAAAACAAAAGGCTGTTCATTTTGTTACATTGTTTCGCGAAGCTTTCACAAAAGAAGAAGTTAAAAAAGCCACATTTACAGATAAAGATAATCAGATGTGGGACTTGGGTTATGATTCCGGTGGTTTTTGCCGTGTAGCAAGTATTACTTTTGTAATTGTTATGGGAAATATATCTGATTGGCAATTAATGGCCATAGACAGAGAACAATGGGAAGGCGATATGAGTCACCATTGGTTAAAACATAAACCAAGTGGCAAAGTTCTTGATATTACATATGATCAATTTGCCATAGACGGTTTTACTGTGCCTTATAATCTTGGGCAAAAAGCAGCGTATAATTTATCTTTACAAGACGAAACTCATAAATTTGCTAAATCCATAGGTATCGATTTGTTAAAAGAACTGATGCGCACCAAAGACAAATAAAAAAACAAACAAAGAATTACAATATGTTACCAAAACCAGAACCTTTTGTTAAACCAGATATGATTTTTAGTGTGAGCGACGCATCAAACTTGCTTAAAAACGTTGTAGAAACTGCTTTTCCTGAAATTCGTGTTCGCGGAGAATTATCACAAATAACACGCGCGTCTTCTGGACATATGTATATGACAATAAAAGATTCAAACGCGGCTATAAACGCTATCATTTGGCGTGGAACACCTGTGAATTTCAAACTTGAAGATGGATTAGAAGTTATAATAACAGGTCGTTTTACAACATACCCTGCACGCAGTAATTATCAAATAATCATCAATTCTATTGAAATGGCTGGTGTTGGTGCAATTCTTAAAATGTTAGAAGAACGAAAACAAAAACTTTCTGCCGAAGGGTTGTTTGATGCATCACGCAAAAAAACTTTACCAAGATTCCCACAAACTATTGGTGTAGTAACAAGTCCAACTGGTGCAGCCTTCCAAGATATACAAAATAGATTACGCGAAAGATTTCCTGTTCACGTATTACTGTATCCTGCTACTGTTCAAGGAACAACTGCCGCTACAGAAGTTGCTGCGGGCATTGAATATTTTAATCGTATGAATAACGTTGATGTTATTATTGTTGCTCGTGGCGGTGGTGCATTAGAAGACTTGTTACCTTTCAGCGAAGAAATCGTTGTTCGTGCCGCTGCAAACAGTCATATACCTTTGATTTCTGGGGTTGGACATGAACCAGACTGGATGCTTATAGACTTTGCTGCAGACGTGCGCGCACCTACCCCAACCGGCGCTGCTGAAATGGTAGTTCCAACAAAAATATCTTTGATTCAAGAACTTGATAATTTATCACATCGTTTGAATACTGCTTTTACAACACAAATCGTTAACCTGAAACGTGGGTTATCCAGTATAAACATTAAAAGCCCAAAACAGATTTTGATGGAACAATCTCAAAAATTGGACGATTTAACAAAAACTATGAATATTATAATCGATAATAAAATACAATATGTTCATCAAAAAATCGAATTGGTTTCGCGTTTTCCGACAATTTTAAGCAATCGTTTATCCATATTAAAACAATCTGTAAATCACATGGAACAAATGCTAAATTCATTGTCTTATAAAAACGTTTTACAACGCGGATACGCTATTGTTCGCGACAAAAATAACAAAATAATAAGCACAACCAATGAAATCCCTGCAAGCATTGAATTAGCAAGTGGAATAATAAAATTGTAATTTTAATCTTTGATTAAATTTTTTGCCGAAGCAATAGATTCATCTGTAATTTTAGCACCACTTATAATACGAGCAATTTCATTTATTCTTTCATCACCAGATATTTCATCAACACTTGTTGTTGTCGTATTGTCGGCACTATGTTTTGAAATTTTAAAATGTTTGTCAGCAAAACCAGCAACTTGGGCAGAATGTGTTATCACTAACAATTGTTCTGATTTTGCTAATTTATCCAATCTTTGACCCACAGCAGATGCCGTAGCACCACTTATCCCCGTGTCTAATTCATCAAAAACAATAGTCTTTTTATTATTTGGATTATTAAGCACGACACGCAATGCCAGCATAAAACGCGATAATTCGCCCCCAGACGCGATTTTGTTTAACGGAGCAAAAGGTGTTCCCGGATTTGTTTTTATCATAAAAACAACGTCGTTTTTGCCATTAAATGACGGTTCGCCGTTTTGAATATCAACCATAAAGTCAGCGGATTCTAATTTCAAATCTGGTAATTCTTGTAATATCTGACTGCGTAAACTTTCAGCCGCCACTTTTCTTAAACTTGTTAAAATATCAGCATATTCATTAAATACCTTTGAATACTTATCAACATTGCTTTTGCATTTTTTTAATTCAGCATCACTGTTATCAATAGCGTTTAATTGATTTTCCATTTCTGATAATTTGTTTGGCAAATCATCAACGGCACATCTGTGCTTTCTTGCAACACCGCGCAAGGCAAATAAACGTTCTTCTATTGAATCTATATCTTCTATACTTGTGGATTCAGGATGAATTTGTTCACTGATTTCTGAAATCACAGAAGCAATATCATATAATTTATCAATTTGTTCACTGTATGGATTTGGGTCTGTTTTAACGCGTTCTAAAATGTGTGCAACAGAACAAATTTGTTCATCAAGCGAATTTCCATTGTTTTTCAAAACATCTAACGCATCGTTCAAAATCCCAGTATTTTTTTCAGCATCCATCATTTTGGCACGAATATTAGCCAATTCTTCTTCTTCACCGATTTTTGGATTCAAATTGCGCAATTCAGAAACATTGTGTTCTAAAAAATCACGTTCATTTTCAGATTTTTCTAAAAGTTCAGATAATTCTTTTAATTTTTTCTGTGCTTCGTGTAAATCATGATAAGCATTTCTAGTTTGTGATAAAACAGTATTGAATTCGGCATTGTATAATTTCGTATATTCATCCAAAGCGTTTATATGTGTTGCAGCATCTAACAAAGAATGATTTTCAAATTGACCATGGATTTCAATAATTTCATCACCAATCTGTTTTAATACTTTGATAGACACAGGAACATCATTGACCCACGCCCTGCTTTTGCCATCTTTTGATAAAGTTCTGCGCAAAATTAAACCATCGTTATAATCAATACCGTT
>JAGHTM010000039.1 GCA_018065345.1 Candidatus Enterousia merdequi
CGCCCAGCAGGACTCGAACCTGCAACCCACAGATTAGAAATCTGTTGCTCTATCCAATTGAGCCATGGGCGCAACATAACGCAGATTTTATACCAAAATCAACGTAAATGCAACTTTTTATTTTTTTACATTTACTTTCAAAAATACTTTTTTACCACGTTGAACCATTATTGATTCTTTTGGCAAAACAATAAAATCTTTATCTGTGATTTTTTCGCCATCTATTTGGATACCGCCCTGTTCTACCATACGACGCGCTTCTGATTTAGATTCAAATAATTTAACAGCGACCAAGAAATCAATAATTCCCATAGGCTCAGTCATAACCAAATCAAAACTTGGAGCATTTACCGAATTTCCACCACCGAACAAAGCATCTGCTGCTTCCTGGGCAGATTTTGCTGCTTCTGTGCCATGCGCTATTTCAGTTGCAGCAAACGCGAGACGTTTTTTAACAGCATTTAATTCTGAACCTTGTAATTTAGATAATTCTGCGATTTCATCCAATGGAATTTCTGTAAATATTTTTAAGAATTTTTCTACCAAATCATCCGGTGTATTACGGAAATATTGGTAATATTCATAAGGGGTTGTTTTATCTTCATTTACCCAAACCGCATTTCCCGCAGATTTTCCAATTTTATTTCCATTTGAATCTGTAAGAATAGCCGTAGATAAAACAAAAACTTCTTTGCCCAACTTTTTACGAACCAATTCAATACCCATAACAGCATTTCCCCATTGGTCTGCACCACATAACTGTAATGTACAATTATGTTCTTTGTAAAGAGTCAAGAAATCAACCGCTTGGAAAGTCATATAATTAAATTCCAAGAACGTCATACCATTTTCAAGACGTTTTTTAACACTTTCCATAGATAACATACGAGGAATAGTAAAATCGAGACCATAATTTGCTAAAAAATCTAAATGCGAATAACCTTTCATCCAATCATAGTTATCAACCATAATCGCATCAGATTTTCCATCACCAAATTTGAAAAATTTCGAAAAAGATTTTTTTAATCCTGCAATATTTTTTGCCAAAGTTTCTTCGGTCATAATTGGACGTCCAGAATCACGTCCCGATGGATCACCTATTCTTCCAGTAGCACCACCGACCAAAGTAATTGGTTTATGTCCATATTTTTGCAACCAACGCATCATCATCACAGGAACCAAATGACCAACATGTAAAGAATCAGCCGTTGGGTCAGACCCAAGATACGCAACAATTTTATCATTGTTTAGCATATCTATGACAGCATCCATATTTGAACACTGATTTATAAAGCCACGTTCTACTAATTCTTTTACCAAATCATTTGCCATTTTGACGTTCCTTTAATAATCTCATTACTAATTTACGAATTTCTCGTTTCCCTTTTTGGGTTGTTTCATATCTCACCCTGTGTCCGAACGGTGTATCATAAGAAATTGTATCTACCAAACTACCGAACTCTACATGTGCATTTTTTATATAAATATCCTTAGACATTTTATAAATCCTTTGGCTTGATAATACCAAAAAACGAGAAATCTTTCAATTAAATAATTATATCAAAAGATATGCTTTTGCATAGATTTAACGTGCTTTTTGTTTTGATAAATTAAAAACCATTTGACATTTCATAACTTTATCAAAACTTGATATTTTTACAGAACCATTTCTTGAAACGAAACAGCGCATTTTACTTGGGCAAAAATATCTTATATTCGTATTATATATTTTCATTTATTTTCCTTTTTGTTTACAGGGTCAAAAAACCGCGCTTTCTGCAAAGCGCGGTTTTCTAACTTTGCTTTGTTTTAGCCTAACATTTTTGCAACTTCGTCAGCCAAATTGTCTTCACGTTTTTGAATACCTTCACCCAAAACATAGAATGCATATCCAGCCAATTTTCCACCGTGTTCTGCAACTATTTCTTTTACAGTTTTACTTGGGTCCATAACGAAAGGTTGTTCTTCTAAAACAGATTCACCATAGTATTTTTTAATACGTCCTTCGACCATTTTTTCAACAATATTTTCTGGTTTTCCAGCTGTTGCACCAGATTCAATGAAAACTTTCTTTTCACGTTCAACTGCTTTTGGATCAACGTCAGCAATTGTCATAAATTCTGGTTTATTAGCAGCGATATGCATTGCGATTTTGTTACCAATTTCATCGATTTTTGCATCATCGCCATTGATAGCAACAACAACACCAATTTGTCCCATACCTGGAACCAAAGCGTTATGAACATAAGTATAAATATGATCACCATTTACTTTGGCAATACGGCGCAATCCCATATTTTCACCAATTGTAGAAATTGTTGCAGCAATATCATCTTTAACAGCATTTAATGTAGCATCGAAATCACCTTGTAATTCAGCAGCTTTCTTTGCAACGTTTGCAACCAAAGTTTGGAATTTTTCATTTTTAGCAACAAAGTCTGTTTCTGCATTCAATTCAACAACACAGCCCATGTTATCGCATTTTACAACTGTTACCAAACCAGACGCTGCAACACGGCCAGCTTTGGAAGCGGCTTTGACGATACCTTTTTGACGCAACCAATCAGCAGCGGCTTCGATATCACCATTGTTTTCAATCAATGCTTTTTTACAATCCATCATACCTGCGGAAGTTTTTTCACGCAGTTCTTGAATTAATTTTGCTGTTACTTCTGCCATTTTTATTTCCTTTCTTAAAATATTGTTATTATTTGTCTGCTTTGTCTGCTAATTTGCTGCGACGAACTTCACGAGCTTCAGAAGTTTTAGATTTTTGTTTTGCTTCTTTGACTTTTACATCGTGTTCATATTCTTCAGCAGCAGCTTCTGCATTATCAACAGCTTCTTTTTTACCGTTTGCGCCACCCAATCTTTTTTCGATACCAGACAAGATTGCATCTACAAACAAGTCGCAATACAATTGTGTTGCACGTGAAGCATCATCATTTCCTGGAACTGGGTAATCAACCAATTCTGGATTTGCATTTGTATCACAAATAGCAACTGTTGGGATATCCAAATTTCTTGCTTCGTGAACAGCATTCAATTCACGAGGAACGTCAATAACAATCATCGCTTGTGGAACACCGTGCATTTCCATAATACCACCAAAGATATCACGTAATTTAGCAACTTCTTTTGTCATAACGCCGACTTCTTTTTTAGTCAATCCTAATTTGTCAGCATTAGTAATATCGTTTTCCATTTTTTTCAAACGACGAATAGATTGAGATACTGTTGTCCAGTTTGTTAACATACCGCCTAACCAGCGATTGTTCACATAATATTGACCGCAACGTTCTGCAGCATCTTTAACGATTTCTTTTGCTTGATGTTTTGTAGCAACAAACAAGATTTTTCCACCAGCTGCTGCGATTGCTTCCAAAGCAACCAAAGAGCGATGTAGCAAAGGTGCTGTTTTATTCAAATTGATAATATGAATTTTATCTTTTACACCATAAACATAAGGTGTCATTAATGGGTTCCAACGACGTGTATGGTGTCCAAAATGAACGCCAGCTTCCATCAATTGTTTCATAGTAAATGTTGGCAATGCCATGATTTTATCCTTTTTTCTGTTGTTATCCTCGGTCATCGGGTGTAAATAAAACCAAATATGTTTGGACAGAAATTATACCCAATGCCTGTGTTCTTCACGCCAAGCGTGTAGCCCAATCTTAAACCAAAAAACCAG
>JAGHTM010000098.1 GCA_018065345.1 Candidatus Enterousia merdequi
ATCATCAACAATGTCTGGATATTCACTTGATGCCTCACTGTTTGATAAAACTGTTCCCAGTTTCCAATCATATGGATTTACTTTGAAATCTTTATAGAGCAATCCTTTTTTATACAATTCTTTCAATGCCCAAATTACAGATTCCATATAATTTTTATCCATTGTGCGATAGCCAAATTTATCACCACCATCAACCCAACGACCAATACGTTCAATAAAATGCAACCATTCGTTAGTATACGTCATAACATCAGCGCGACACATATCACAAAATACAGCAATACCGTCTTCTTCTACGATTTTTTTAGCGGTGCGACCCTGTTTTTTTTCAACACTGTTTTCAGCAGGCAAACCATGACAATCCCAACCGAGTTCACGAACAACATGTTTTCCACGCATTGTTTGATAACGCGACACCATATCTTTGATAGCAGAAACCCCAAGATGTCCCCAATGTGGCAAACCGTTTCCAAATGGTGGGCCATCATAAAAATTAAAAGGTTCACCCATCTTTGTTTTGTTCAAAGATTTATGGAAAGTATCATCTTCTTTCCAAAAGTCTAAAACATCGTGTTCTATCGCAGAAAAATTCGCTTTTGCTTCTGTTTTTTTATATGTCATAGTTCAGCCTTTGTTATATTAAAAATGGCGCTTACGCGCCCCAGCCACCGCCAAAGCGCAGTGCCATCTATTTAATAATGATTATTGTGTTTGTTTTCATGCCTTTATTTATACAATAAATTTTATCAAAAATCAAGCCCAAGACACAGTTTTATTATGCCTTAAAAAATTATTGACAAAAAACATTTTTCGTTTAATATACATTCGTTAAAAAAATAACCCTTTAAACCCAAACGAGGTTAAATTGATGACACAAAAAGACAAATTAAAAGAACTGACAGAGTTTTTTGTTTCTGGTCCACAAATAGATTTGGTTGTTACAAAAGACACAAAATTTGAACCAGTTGGTGTTTCTGTTGTTGTAAATTTCAAATATTCAAGTAACGATTTACAAGTGTGTTATAAAAAATGGTATGTAGAATCATTTGAACTTGCAAATAAAATGGGATTACTAGGTTGCGAACATCATAACAAATTGGTAAAAGGAAGTGGTGTTTTTGTATTATCCAGAAAATTAGGGGCTAATACATTTTATGATAAAGATGCCCAAGATATTATAAATGCTTGTGAATTAAATCACGATATAAAAACAGCATTAACACTTGCATTTAATCATCAAAACCAAAAATAAAAAAACACCGGCAAATGCCGGTATTTTTTTACATAAATACAGATGTAATTTGTTCTTGCATTTGGAACGTTCCAAACACTACCCAGCCAATTATAAGCGAAACCAATATAATACCAATACTGTTCAAAACATTTGATATACTTTCCATTTTTCGCACAGATTCATTCATATAATCATTTGCAATTTTTGATATATTTTTATCAAAATCGTTCATATCTGAATATATTGTTAAATCGCCAATAATTTCACTGTTTGGAAAATCTTTTCCTGTTAAAGCCAGCGCATTACCTAAATTTTCACCATTTGCAATATAATGTAATGTTTCATCTAAAATTTCCGACAAATATCTGTTTGATTTTTCTGATAACATACGCATAGCATCTGGTACAGAAACACCAGCAGACACCATTGCAGACAAAGACATCATCCAGCTTACCGATAATTCAAGTTTATAAGTACTCCAAGGTGGTAATTTATCAAATAATGTTCTTAATTTTCCAGTCCATACCGGTAAAGAAGCCCAAACAACACCAATAACAGCAATAAATACCCCAGCAAAAATATGCCAATATTTTCCAGCAATTTCGGATACCCAAACTAGTGAAGCTGCCGTTCCACCCCAAACAACATTATTTCCCGCAGATTCAACCAAAGGAGGAACAAGATATATTCCAACCATAACTATTATTCCAATCGTCAAAGCGAACAAAAACAATGGATATGCTATTGCAGATAACAATGCACGTTTGATACGACTTATACCTTCTACAATACTTGAAACATTTTCCAAAGATATCAACAAACTACTTACATTACCAGATGTCAGCAACAAAGTTTCTTCACTTGGGACCCAACCAGATGTTGCTTCTGCAAAAGTCATTCCGCGTTCCAGATTCTTTTGTATTTCACGCATAGCAATCGCAAATGGTTCGTCTGGTTTTCTTCCATTTTTTGATTCTATCATTTCAACACGATGAAGAGCGTCCATCAATGTAAAATTATTACGCAAAAGAGATGCTAATTTGCGTGTTATTGACATACGTTTTTGGGTATCCGTTTTGAAAACAAATTTTGCATAAATTAAATCAAGTTTTGTCATTTTTTAATATACCCATGGTCTATCCAACAGCCCAACCCAACGTTCAAGTTCATCAACACCAATTATTCCACGCAACATAAGTTCTATGGCTGCTTCTTTTAATGTACGGCCGTTCATTTTTTCAAGCCAATATTTCAAAGCCCCTTCAGTATCACCAGCCAAAGCCAAACTTAAAAACTCGCTGTTTGTCATAATTATTTCGCCAGCCTTGATTCGACCAATTGTTCCAGAACCATTACAATGTTCACATCCATTTCCGCGAACATAAACTTGGTTTAACCCTAAATAGCCAAAGGCATCTTTGACACGGTTATATGCAGGATGATTATGTTTTTCGCTTAATTTTTCACGACAATATGGGCATAACTTTTTGAACAATCGCATAGATACTAAACCACGCATCATCGTTTCGTCTTTTAACTTAAACGCCTCTACCCCCATATCCAATAATCTTGTCAAAGCACCCATAGCAGAATTAGCATGTAAAGTTGTCCAAACATTATGACCAGAAAGCGCGCCTTTGACCGTCAATTGCGCAGCAGAAAG
>JAGHTM010000085.1 GCA_018065345.1 Candidatus Enterousia merdequi
TTATCATAAATAATAAAAACTATATCTGTAATAATTTTCAAAATGCATATGATAGTTTAGATGACAAGAAGTTTTTTTCAAATGTTGTAAATATGTTAAAACAAGCTAAACAAAATGGAATTCCTTTGGAAATAGAGGTGAAATAAATACATTGTTCATAACAAATTTATTTTTGGATAAAGTTGTTTTGTATTTTCAAATAGTATAGTTTCCAATTCATCAATTTGCAAATTTTTGATTTGTGCTAAAACTTTTGCTGTTTCAATAACCATTGCTGGTTCACAAGTTTTTCCACGGTAAGGTACAGGCGCGCAATAAGGCGAATCAGTTTCAATAACAATTCTGTCGATTGGTATTTTAGAAAAAGTTTCACGAACAGATTCGCTGTTTTTGAAAGTTAAAATACCACTTGCAGAAAAATAAAATCCACGGTCCAGCATTATTTTTGCTAAATCCCAGCTGGAAGTAAAACAATGCATAACGCCGTTGTATTTATCGGTCAAAATATTTGCGGTATCTTCTTCTGCTTCGCGTGTATGAATCGCTACAGGTAATTTATGCTTGTGTGCGATGTCTAATTGCTTTTCAAATAAATCGATTTGTTTATTGCGTGTTTGTGGATTGTAATGATAATCAAGACCAATTTCGCCAACGCCAACAACATGTGGATTATTTAATACATCATCTGTTAAAAAATCGTATGGGTTCAAATCAATATAGTCAGGATGGATTCCCGCAGTAATAAAAATATTGTTGTGTGTTTCAGAAATTTTTATTGCAGGTTTAATATCAACCCCTTCGGCAGTTGCACAAATCAAAGCACCGACATTATTATCGTGTGCATGTTTGATAATGGCATCAACACCACCATCATATTCATCAGTTAAATGGCAATGAGTATCTATAAACATTTTTTTATTTCTGTTATAATTTTGAACAAAGTTATATCTGGTTTAAGATTTAATCTGTTTATATCGGCAATCGTATTGCTTGCCATCGGGTATAAATCAGCCAAACCAAAATAAGCAATCGTATCTAATACAATAGTGTACAAAGCAGGGGATATCGCGATTTTTTCAGCAACATCCATAATATCACTTGCACTAGAATGTTTGTTGTTTAATATGTCTAACAATTCTTCGTATATCAAATCGCCACCCGAAGATTTCAAGTTTGCGATTTTTCCAAAACTTCCATTTGATAATTTTAATATTTCGGAACTTATATCTTCATCTGGCATAAATTTTATACATAATTCACGTAATTCAGATGTTGTCAAAGGATGCATTTTTTCAACACGAGCACGTGATCGCACAGTAGGTAAAACATTAGATAATTGATGAGTCACCAGTAAAAATAATGTTTGTTGTGGTGGTTCTTCAAGTAATTTTAATATAGCATTTTCTGCGGCCACAGTTAATTCATCAACAGCATCAATCAATATTACGCGCCATTTTCCAGACATAGAAGACATTTGCATCCGTTCAATCATAGCACGCACAGTATGTACAGATATTTGTTTTGCGTCTGGTTTTGGTGTGCCGCGTTCATCGATATTGTGTTCTAAATCAATTATGAAAAAGTCACCAACATTTCCATAAACATTTGCAGCGATTTTATACGCCAATGTTGCTTTCCCAATTCCACGAGGCCCGCATAACATCCATACAGGATGCACAGGGTGTTCGTCACGATTATTCCAAGCATCCATAAAAGTTTTTAATGTGCCCTTGTGACCAACCAGACAAGGATTGTCAATTGGTTTTGGAAAATCAAACAAGATTTCTTTTTTCTTTACTGCCATTATTTTTTCCCTAATAACACAGATATATGTTTGAATATTCGTCCAAAGAACATAATTTGTCTGACTTTGTTTTTAGCAACCAAAGGTATGCGTTTTATCGAATCACCATTTTGTTCAATGATAATTTCGCCAATTTGTTGACCTTGTTTCACAGGTGCACTTATAGGTTCTTCAAATCTTGCCAGAACACGAATATTTTTCAACGAAGAATCTTTTGGTAAAGTAATGGCAACATTTTCTTCAACAGTTGCATCAACTGTTGGATAGCGGCCATACCACACAGGTATTTTTGTGACTATATCGCCAGCCCGATAAAATACTTTGGTTTGAGTTGTTTGGAAACCATAATTCAATAATTTTTTCATTTCTTCTGCCAAGGCATCGTGTCCTTTGCCACGGAATCCGTTTATTATACCGATTAAACGACGTCCACCAACTTTTGCACTTGCGACCATACCATAACCACCATCTTCGGTGTGGCCTGTTTTTAATCCGTCTGCACCAGACATCAAAAACAATAATTTATTATAATTCATAGTATGTGTTCGCGCCCAATCAGCACACCAATCTGTTTTAGTGTCTGTGAATTCAAAGCGTTTGGTTGCGAACATCGGATAAATATCTGGATATGTTGTGATTATATATTTTGCCAATATAGCCAATTCTTTGGAAGTCATCAAATTGTTATCGTTTGGCAAACCACTCGCATTTCCAAATGTTGATTGTGACATACCGATACTGCGCGCTTTCTTTTGCATAAGTTCTGTAAATTTAGATTCGTCACCAGCCATTTTTTCAGCAACAGCAACAGTTGCGTCCCCAGCAGACAAAACAATTATTCCAAGTATAGCGTCTTTGACAGATATTTTTTGCCCAGGTGTTAAACACATTTTACTTGCCGAATACCAAAGTGGGTTTTTGAAATCTGCTTTGTCAGAAGCGGTTATCGAATCATCCATTTTCAATTCGCCAGATTTTATAGCATCAAATAACACTGTCAAAGTCATCAGTTTTAACATAGAAGACGGCGGCATTAAAACATCGGCATTTTTAGCAAATAATTCTTTGTTGCTGTCATAATCTATTAAATATGCAGATTTTGCATTAGTGTTGAATCCGGCTGCATTTACAGCAGACGACAATAAACATAAAAATAAAACAAGAAACTTTTTTATCATATCGCTTAGCATCATAGCAATAATAAACTATGTTGCCAATAATTTTTTATAAAAAAATACGCCGACAAGCAATCGGCGTATTTATGATAGAAATAGAATTTATCTTGTTTTTTTGTTGCTGTTAAGAGTAGTCAGTTCATTTTTTTTAATAATAAATCCTTTGATTACAACATAATAATACACTAAAAAAAATATTTGTCGATATTTTTGTTTTGATAAAAAAATATGGGGTAATTATTTGTTTATCACTTTTTTTTGTGATACAATATATGGGTGAAAAGGGAGAATAAAGAAATGTTCAAACACGCTGAAACCCGCAGAAGTCTACACACACACACACACACACACACACACACACACACACACGGGTGTCTTTGTAAAATAATAATACCCACGATATTAACAATATCGATAACAAGTCCATCATATTCAGATATATCAAAAGAAACAACGAACGCGACATGCGATAATACAACACTTGGTACAACAAGTGGGGAATCAACATTATCTGCGCAATGGACAGCGAATGAAATTACATTAAAGTTTTATGTCTATAATAATGAACAGTTTGCAACCAACACATGTACATACGATGGTGGTATAACATTACCAGCAAGCGTCCCAACAAGAACTGGATACAACTTTGCTGGCTGGCAAGTATTGTTTGATTTAAGAACATTAGCAGATAAGATAGATATAAAAGGAACATCATATGCTTATACAAGATTAGATGGTCAAGCAGGAAGCAATGAAGTGGCAGCAGGTTTAACTCCAGGTAGTGGTGAATGGGCGACGCAATTTAAACCGTATTATCAAATAAAAGGTATGGCAAAATGTAGTGCAAAAGGAGAAGGTAAGGATATAGGTTATGGTGCTCAGACAGCGACAGAAACAGAATTAACATCAGCCAGTGGAGAAGCAAAATATTGTTGGGCTCGAATTACTGGTTATGCAGATTGGGAAAACAGAAAAGGAGAGCCTGTTCCTGTTCTGTTTTCGCCTTGGGTGCTAGGGTGGAATTACAGTAATGCTGACGACTGTTTGCATGGCTGTGCGTCCCACTTTGCTGGTTACACTATGGCGTGGTCCAGCTACCGCTTACCATTATATGGGTTTGAATACCAAGAAGAATAAAAACCACCGTCCAAATGGACGGTGGTTTTTTATCAAACAAATTTATTATTTTGTTTTTTGTTGGGCAAATGAATATTGCATTTTCAAATGATTTGCATTGTATGTGCCATTCATAATTGCCAAAGTATCTTCAACAATAACTAATTCTTCGTTTGTCGCAACCATAAAGATTTTGATACGTGAATCAGGTGTGCTGATAACTGCTTCATC
>JAGHTM010000023.1 GCA_018065345.1 Candidatus Enterousia merdequi
CACCAAAAATAAAGCCGACCTTTGTGTCGGTTATATTTTTGGATTGTGGAGTTGGAAGAGAACCCGACCCAGAGGGTTCGAAAACAAGTAGATTTCGGAAAAGTGTAACGCACCGAAATCGTTACGGTTTACACGCAGGCATTTTATGCCGAGTGATTCCCTTCGCCCGCACCAAAAATAAAGCCAACAGCAGTATTTTATAAAATAAAAAACGCCAATTCGGCGTTCTTTTTAATAACGTTGTTTCATTTCTAATATTGCGTTATACATTTGTACCCGTCTTTCGAATGGCAATGTTTTATTTGCTTCTTCTATTTCTTGAAGCATTGATAATATTTGTTGTTTGTCATCAGGACTTAAAAATTTATCAAACACAAAAAAGAAGACCGCAATTTTATGAATCAAAGCATCACAATTACTTTTTTCTTTTTTTTCTTCTCTGTGTCTTGATGTGTTATCATAAGGGTTATATCTATATTTATTTCGAACAGACATTTTTTTGCCTCATATATTGTTGCTGTATTGATATAAATTTGTTTTGTATGCCACGTAACACTTTGTGTGGAAAAATAGCTTTCTTATTAGATAACTGTTTAATCATATTGTTAATTGTTATCGCGTCATCTAAAGAAAGTTCGTTTTTAAATTTTGCAAAACTAACAACTGCCGCCAACAAATCACTCGCTTGTTGCTGTGCTTTTGTTGTGCTAGGGTTCATAAAATCATTATATTTTTTTCTTTCTTCGTTCATTTTTTTTTATTTTACAGGTATTTGTAAATTTTGGTTTGGAAAAATCAAATCTGGATTTTTTATATTATTACGTTCTGCAATCATGGTAAACAAAACACCACGACGTAAGAAATTACGAGCAATAATCCACAAACAATCACCGCGACGAACAGTATAAAAAGTATTGTCGTCACCAGTCATTTCTGGCATTACAAATTTGTGAGATACTGTTGCAATGGTTGTTCCTTCGCCATCATGTAAACGAATAGATATTTCGTATTTTTTTCCAGATTCTAATTTTTCAACATTTGCACCAAGCCCAAAGTTTTTATAATCAGAAACACGAGAAAAACCAATGTATTTACCATTTAATGATAAAGATACACGCAATCTTGGTAATGCTTTTCCTGTCACAACTATGCGACCGGTATCCAAATAATCTATTTTAGAAACAACTAAATCACCATCTACCAGTTTAGGAGATTGCATAATTTTGCTGCCATTTTTAGTCATCAACAAAGATACAGAATTTTTATATCCTTGTTCTGAAATATATACAAACACAGAATCTTCAGATTTTATATTTTTATCATTATCTATCAAAGAAATAACATAATTACCTGGTTCAAGAACAGTTGTTGGAGCATAAACAAATTCACCGTCTTTGTTTGTGTGTTCAGTTGCAACAACTTTTTTATTTATCACAATAGAAATATTAGATTCACGAACATTACGTCCTGCAACCATTATGTTTCCTGTTTTTTCAATCCTGACTAAATCAAAAGATGGACCAGCATATTTTTTTACTGATTGAACAACTGGTTCTGGAACATTTGGTGCTATTATTTTTACTGGTGCGTTTATTTTGAATAACATTACAACTACAGCTATCAAAACTACCAACATTGCACACAAAATAGGTAACCAATAAGATTTCAGAACTTTGTTGCTTTTAGAAGTTTTAGGTGTTTTATTTGATTCGCTTTTATTACCCTTAAAAACATTAAATCTTTTCAAGAATTCACGAGTAAAAACACGACGTGTTTCAAGCCAAGATTGTTGTCTGTTTACTGCGTCACTTATTAAATCATCTGTAGAACGTTTTGTTTTTCCGATATTTGTTGTTGCCATACTTAAAATCCCCTATGTTTTATTCTTTGACAAAAGTATTCCAAAAAATATTTATTTGTCAAATTTTTTATGATATAATTACAAAAAATATAGGAGATAACTTTGAATCATAAAAGAATAGGTATAATGACAACAGGCGGAGATTGTTCTGGATTAAATACTGTTATTCAACGAATTGCTGATGCGTGCGCAAATAAAAAATGGGAAGCCATCGGTATAAAAGACGGAACAGACGGATTATGTTGTGTTCCTGCAAAAACTATCAATTTAACAGACGAAACATTTCAATTTGCTTCTTCGCATTTAGCAGGCAGTATTTTATCAAACGGGCACGATTGGACAACAAATTTTGAATCTTCTGCAATCGACGGAAAAATCAATATTTTTAATAAAAAACTTCAAAAATCATTAAAAGATTTGAATTTAGATGCTATGGTTTTAAT
>JAGHTM010000095.1 GCA_018065345.1 Candidatus Enterousia merdequi
AATTTTTTTATAAATGGGGAAAATATGAAAGATAAAATACAAAGTGTTGATACTTTAGAAACTTTACAAGCGCTTTATTCAGAAGTTTTTGGCAAAAATGGGACTATGACTGCCAAATTAAAAACAATGGCTTCTTTGTCTAATGAAGAAAGAGCGGTTATAAATGCAGAAAATACAGAACTTCGTCAATTGTTCAAAGAAAAACAAAACGAACTGGAATTGGCTGCATTAAACGCTAAATTGGCAACAGAGTATATTGATGTCAGTTTAGATTGTGAACCAGAAAACAAGGGAACTATCCATCCTTTGACTCAAAGTTTCAAGGAAGTAGTCGGTATTTTTGAATCTTTGGGTTATACATTTATGGACGGTCCAGAAATTGAAGATGATTGGCATAATTTTACCGCGTTAAATACACCTGAATATCACCCTGCTCGTGATATGCAGGATACATTCTTTTTGGAAAATGGTAATGTAATGCGTACACAGACCAGTGCTGTCCAGATTCGTGCAATGGAAAAATTAGGTGCACCAATCAAAATGTTCACAGTTGGTCAATGTTATCGCAAAGAATTAGATGCAACACATTCTGCTATGTTCGGTCAAATAGAAGGTTTATGTGTAGACAGGGTAGAAAATAAAATAAATCTGTCTGATATGTTGGCAACAATGCGAACATTCGCATCAAAGTTTTTTGAGAAAGATAATGTAGAATTACGTATTCGCCCTTCTTATTTCCCATTTACAGAACCGTCTATTGAAATAGATATGAAATTCGGTGATAAATGGATGGAATTATTATGTGG
The DNA here is from genome assembly GCA_018065345.1 of Candidatus Enterousia merdequi. GTDB lineage: Bacteria > Pseudomonadota > Alphaproteobacteria > Rs-D84 > Rs-D84 > Enterousia > Enterousia merdequi. The sequence goes on from JAGHTM010000095.1 coordinate 807, forward strand.
TGGTATGGTTCACCCAAATGTATTAAAAAATTGCAACATAGACCCAAATGAATATCAGGGGTTTGCGTTTGGTTTTGGTTGGGCCAGACTTGCAATGGTTAAATATGGTCTGGACGATATTCGTGCATTTACTGATGGCGATATTCGTTGGTTGAAAAACAGTGGTTTTTAATAAAAGGTGTGAAAAATGAAATGGTCTTATGAATGGTTAAAACAATATTTGAATACAGATTTAACACCTGAACAGATTGCTGATAAATTGACTGCCATTGGTCTTGAAGTAGAAGATTTATATGTTCCTGTACTACCAATTGCTGCAAAAATTGTTGAATGTGTTCCACATGAAAATTCAGACCATCTGCATGTGTTAAAGGTTGATGATGGAACAGGTAAATTACGTCAGGTTGTATGCGGCGCCCCAAATGCACGTGAAGGACTGGTTTCTGCGCTGGCTGTGCCTGGTTGCAAGATTGGTGACGTTGTTATTCAATCTGGTAAATTACGTGGCGTTATGTCAGATGGTATGATGTGTTCTGGCAAAGAACTTGGGATAAATGATGACCACAGTGGTATTATTGAATTAGATGAATCAAAGGAAGTTATTGGTCAACCAATATCTGCATTGGCGGAAACAGGTTCTGCGATTCTTGAAACATCTATTACACCAAATCGTCCTGATTATTTGTCTGTACGTGGTATCGCACTGGATTTAAGTGCAGCGGGTGCGGGTAAATATATTGAAAATAACATAAATTTACTTAAACCAATTTCTGGTGCAAGACGTGTTCATTTATTGGCGGATGATGCATGTAAAACATATCGTTTTTGTGAAATTCATGGATTGAAAATGGCACAATCAAATCAAACAATTCAAAACCGTTTGCACAGTGCTGGTATAAATCCAAAAAATGCCGCGATAGACGCAACAAATTATATTTGTTATGATTTAGCACAACCTATGCATTGTTTTGATGCAGATCAAATTGTTGGCGATATAACTGTTCGTATGGCATGTCCTCAGGAAAAATTTACAGACCTGTTTGGAAATGAACACGAATTATGTGAAAAAGATTTAGTTATCACAGACGAAGCTGGCATTTTAGCATTGGCGGGTGTTGTTGGTGGTATGCGTGCGTCAACTACAAATGAAACAAAAAATATAATTTTAGAATCTGCTTATTTTGATCCTGTATTTGTTCGTAAAACTGCAAAAAGATATGATATATCAACCGATTCTTCATATCGTTATGAACGTGGTATAGACCCAGACGGTACATTAAAGGCTTTGTCTTTTGCATCTGAAATTATTATGAAAGAATGTGGTGGTGAAATTGTAAATGTTGGTGTTGCGGGTCGTGAAAAATATGTACCTGAATCTGTAAATTACACCCCAGATTTATTTGAACAAAAAACAGGTATAAAACTGAGTGTTGAAACACAAAAAGAAATTATTGAAAAATTACATTTTACCGTTAAACAAAATGGTAAAAATTGGGTTGTTACACCAACTTCTCAAAGGGTTGATATAGTTATACCTGAAAATATAGTTTCTGAATTGGTTCGCATTTATGGTTATGACAAAGTTGGTCTTGATTTAATCAAAGATGCATCTGTAAATGTTAAACATAATGATGCAAATATATCTTGGAAGCAAAAATTAGCAAATCGTGGTTTGAACGAATCTATAACTTTTGGTTTTGGTAATTCCAAAATTGAAAAATTATTATCAGATAAACCAATTATAAAAATCGCTAATCCAATTTTGGTAGATATGGATACTGCACGTAATAATTTGCTTGAAAATTTATTGGTATCAGTTGCAAACAATGAAAAACGTGGTTTTTCTGATTTGAATATGTTTGAATTAGGAACTGTGTTTTATGGCGATAAACCAGGTGAACAACACACGTCTATTTGCATAATAAGAAGTGGCGAAACATCACCTAAACATTGGCAAAAACGTAATCGCAGTGTTGATGTTTTTGATGTCAAGGCTGATTTAATATCTTTGCTTGGTTCTCAAAAATATACTGTTGAATCTGATAATGCACCAATGTGGGCACATCCGTATATTTATGGAAAAATTGTCCAGGGTAAAAAAGTATTGGGTGAATTTGGACAATTACATCCATCTGTTGCAAAACAATTACATATTAAAAATAAAGTGTTTGTTGCAATGGTAGAAGATATAAATAATTTGCCACAAAACCCAAAAATGAAAAAGACACCAATCACAGAATTTATGCCGATTACACGTGATTTTGCTTTTGTTATTGATGTGAATTTTCCGTCAGACAAGATAATATCCACAGCGCTTTCTTCTGATTCAAATATAGATAGTGCAGTTGTTTTTGATTCTTTTGATATGGGGAATGGTCAAAAATCTATTGCGTTTACAATAACGATTTATCCAACACAAAATATGTCTGATAAAGAATTATTGGAAATACAAGACAAAGTGATTAAAAACATAGAATCAAAATGTGGCGCAAAATTGCGTGCATAAATATTGTAAAAATGATAAAAAGCACCGGTGTTTACCGGTGTTTTTTTAATTGTAATAATTGTTAATTTGTGCTAGAACGATAATAAATGGGAGAAAAAACAAAAATGAAACACATCGTAATAAAATATTGTGCCATTGTTTGCGCTTTATTTTTTATTAAAGATGCTTTTTGTATGAATGGTATTCCGAATATCCCTGCTGGTTATATGTGTTCTGAAACTCCAACACAAAAAGACGAATATGATTATTGGATTTGTGATGGACAGTTAACTGTGTGTACTGCTGGTTCGTATTGTGAAGAAAATAATACTGGTGCTGTTGCGTGTCCAACTGGAAAAACTTCTCAAGCTGGGGCAATGACTTTGGATTATTGTTATTATTCTGATTCTGTGTTGATAGATTTTGATTCAGATAACACGGTAAGTGAAGACATTTTGAAAACAGCAGAAGATGCTGTGGAAATTCAAACTGTTGAAATATGGGAACCAAATGTAATAAATATTCAATGGAAAGATTCTGACGGAACAGTTCT
>JAGHTM010000063.1 GCA_018065345.1 Candidatus Enterousia merdequi
ATGTTCAATTTCATCAGTCATTATTTTATGGCGCGTTATATTATCTTCAAACGCAACTTCTAATCTTACTGTTGGTGTATTTGGATTTATTTCATGTTCAAAATATACATCTAATCCACGCAATTTATGATTATTTCTGTATTCAAAACCAACCGATTCTGTCGCCCATACTGCATATACCGCATTATTTATATGTTGATTTACATCAATATCATCAAAACGACATGCCATAACACTTGATTTTGTTGGTATAAAATCAGTTGCTTTATCAAATTCACGATTCCATGCGCATTCTGGCAATCCAGACCATTCTGGGATATATTCTGATATTTTTACTGGACGTCTGGTGCTTAAATCTATCAAAGACCATTGACTTATTGCGCGTATTTTCAAGTTTCCTTTGTCATCACGCACTTCAAAATCACGTTGGCTGCGCACTGCCCCAGTTTTTGATGGCCATGTTGAATAAGTCAATTTTTCTTCGGCACGTGGCAAATCGATAATGTCTATGAAAATATGTGTGACAACCCATGCAATATTACGTTTCAGACAATATTCACGACCAGCACCCAACATATCAGCATGTTTCCCAGCCAACCCCTGTAATTCATTCATTATCATAATTGGGCGCATAAAACCAAATCTGTCACATTGGTAAGATTTCAAAGTATGTTCTTCTACTAACTTGTTCACCATTGTCCCCCCCCCGTTTCAATATATTTATTGTGCATTATTTTCTGCGACAACAAAATCTATATTTTGTCCCAACACAATAGCACTTGCACGTGCAGCAGATTTTATCAGACCATGCAATACTTCTGGTGTGTCACTTGGTATTGTCAAAGTTTCAAGTTTCGCACCATTACCAACTTTTCTTTCTGTGCGAAGACCGCGAACATTTTTCAATATTTCAAGCGCAATATTCATTTGCGAAACATCTGTGTCATATTCTTGGTTCACTTCTGGATATTGTGTTAAATGCAATGTTTTGCCACCTTCGGCATCTTGATAAATCTTAAGCCACAATTCTTCTGTAATAAATGGAATAAACGGTGCATACAATCCAATTATATTACGCAACACAGTGTACAAAGTCCATTGTGCAGATAATTTTGATTCTGCGCTGTATTTTTCAGGACTCCAAAATCTGTCTTTGATAAATTCCAAATATTGGTCACAGAATATATCCCAGAAAAATGTGTCAATCGCACTGCGCGCATTATAGTTATCGTATCTATCCAAATTCTTGCGTGTATCTGCAATAGTTTTATTCAATTCATTTAACACCCATCTGTCTTCAATAAATCTTTCCGACACAGGTATTTCTTTTGATGTCTTTGGATCAAAATCAGTCAAATTCATCAAAACATATTTAGACGCGTTCCACAATTTAGTCAATAATTTTGAACCACGTTTAACTTCGTCATCACTGTAACGCAAATTTGTTCCAATTGGCGCAGTCGCAATCCAATAACGCAAAGCGTCCGCGCCAAATTTATTTACAGAATCCAATGGGTCTGTACCATTACCTTTGGTTTTAGACATTTTTTGTCCCTTGGAATCTAAAACAAGTCCATGAAAATTCACAGTATGGAAAGGAACATCGCCCATCACATACATACCCATCATTATCATACGTGCAACCCAGAAAAAGATTATGTCTGCACCAGTATATAATAAATCTGTTGGATAATATTTTTTCAATTCTAATGTTTCGTCTGGCCAACCCAATGTTGAAAATGGCCAAAGTCCCGATGAAAACCAAGTATCTAACACATCATTATCACGTGTTAAAGTTTTTCCACCAGATTGTTTAATTGCTTCTTCTTCTGTTTCTGCAACATAAACATTTCCTTCTTCGTCATACCATGCAGGTATATGATGCCCCCACCATAATTGACGAGATATTGTCCAAGGGCGTATATTTTTCATCCAAGCCATAAACAAATTATATCTGTGGTCTGGCAAGAATTTAATTTTACCTTCTTCTACAGCCTTGATAGCAGGTACAGCCAATTTTTCAGCATCAACAAACCATTGTGTTGAAATCATAGGTTCCACAGGAACCAAAGCACGTTCAGAATAAGGTGTTGGAATAACACGATCTTCTATCTTTGTAATTAAACCAGCATTTTCTAAATCTTCAACAATTGCTTTACGTGCAACATATCTGTCCATACCACGATATTTTTCAGGTACTACGGATTCATTATTTAACTTTGCATCTTTTGTTAAAATACACAAAGGTTCCAAACCATGACGAACACCAACTTCCCAGTCATCAAAATCGTGTGCAGGCGTAATTTTCACAGCACCAGTTCCTTTTTCTGGGTCTGCATGTTCGTCCGCCACAATAGGTATTTCAATATCTGTCAATGGGATAATCGCACGCTTGCCAATCAAATGTTTTAATTTTTCATTTTCTGGATGAATTGCGATTGCTTTATCTCCAAATAAAGTTTCTGGTCGTGTAGTCGCAATTTCGACATAGCCACCACCCACAAGTGGATAATTGAAATAATAAAACTTACCATGTTCTTCACGTGTTTCAATTTCCAAATCAGACACAGATGTTTGTTGTTTTGGACACCAATTTACAAGACGTTTTTCACGATAAATTAAACCTTCGTTATACATTTTGACGAACAATTTTGTAACCGCACGAGACAAACCTTCGTCCATAGTGAATCTTTCACGTTTCCAAACCGGTGTCACACCAAGGATATGTAATTGATTCATTATTTGTCCGCCCTTGTCTGCTTTCCAGGTCCAAGCAGCGTTTAATTTTTCTTCTAAACTTAAAGAGCGAGGATTTATACCGCGTTTAGATAAATCGCGTTCAACTAATAATTGTGTTGCAATTGAAGCGTGGTCTGTTCCAGGTTGCCACAACACATCAAATCCAGACATACGTTTATAACGACAAATAATATCTGTCAAAACATTATCTAACGCATGCCCCATATGTAGGTTTCCTGTCACATTTGGTGGTGGCATCATTATACAAAAAGATTTCTTGCTGGAATTTACATCATTATCCCAAAAATTATTATCTTCCCAAAATTTTTGGATTTTAGATTCTAATTCACGTGTATCTATATTTTTACCTAAATCAATATTCATAATTACGCCTCGTTTATGTCTGATGAATTTTACACAATAAAAAACACAAAATCAAGTAATTGACAAACAAAAGATTCCTAGTGAATCTGCACTTTAAAAAAGGTATAATTTTTGTATAAAAATGGAGGAAAATATGAATAAAATTATCAAAATTTTGATTAAAGAAATAATTCATAACAACATTGTCACTCCAACGCAAACTAATTCTGGTGAAAAATACAGTGTTTTTACAAAAAACGGTAAAGAAATTTTGTCTGTGATAAACGGATGGGCAATAAATTATTACAGCATATTTGTAAATGGGAAAAATGTATTATCAGTACGATGGGATGCAAGCAATTCTAAACCTTTGACCAAAGATCAAAAAGACGTCATAGATATAATAAATGCCGCAAAAGAAAAAATAGATTTACAAGAAACAGCTCAAACTATGAACGCAAACGAACTTGAAATTGCAAACTTTTTACAATCTTCTTTGTGTAATCTAAGACATTAAATTGCATGAACAACACGACAAAACGAAACTGCGTATACGGCAGAAACTCCTGCTTTGCGCAAAACACGATTTAATTCATAAAATGTAGCACCACTTGTCATAACATCATCAACTAATAAAATCTTTTTACCAACTAAACCTTCTTTATTTACAATTTGAAAAACGCCACGAACATTTTCACGTCTTTGTTTTGATGTTTTGTGCCCCATATCAGATTTGTATTTACGAGATACAGAATCAACATCTAGACCAGCATTAAAATATTTTGCAATTGGACGCGCAAGCAAAGTTGCTTGATTATAACCACGTTTCCATAATCTTTTATAAGCCAATGGAACAGGCATAACAACATCAATATCCAGATTCAAATCACGCAAACAATTTATCATCGCATTTGACATCAAAGTTTGATATTTCAAGGCGCTTGCATGTTTGAAAGGCAACATTATATTTTTTGAAATATTATCATATACACAAGCAGACCGAATACAATCTAGTTCACATTCCCCAGATGCACAATGTGGACACATTGGTTTGTTACCTAAATCTAAATCTGCAGGAAAAGGATAACCACATTTATAACATTTTGGATTTGATATCCAATTAAATTCCGACCAACACTTACTACACAAAGTTCCATGAACACTGACACTGTTACCGCACACAGGACATAACGGAGGGTATATAAAATCAAGAAAAGATTTTAATAAATTTACCACGACATACTTTTATATGTTTTGGAAGAAACCTTATCGCCAAACATATTACGTTTTTGTTGTGTCAAAGAATCAAAAACATCCCCAGAAATTATACGCAACACAAACACATCATCATCGCGTTGTGACAATACTGGAACAATTCTTTGGTCAGAAACACCAGTATCACGTAAAACCTGTTCAATAATTGCAAGGCGACGTGACGCCAACTTGCGTCCATCTTTGGTATGAGTCACAGATTCTGGAATTGCAACTTGGACTGCACGTTTTGGATTATTTACAACCACAGAAGCAGTTTCGCTTAACAAAGTATAATTTTCACGAGATATACTGGAATCGCCATTAAGGAACGAAATTTTTATTTCCAACGGACGAACACCACTATCCATTTCGGACAAATCGCGTTGTGCAGTAAATCCTTCGATACCAGATGACATATCACTTACTTCATCATAACGATTATCCATTTGATATGTAGATAAATGTTTATTTTCAGAAAGATATGTTTTCTTGAATGCTTTTTTCAATTCGTTTGGCGACATTTTTGACATAGAATTAACAGATGCCAATTTTGGTTCTGCAACATTTGAAGTTTTTCTTGCAATATTTTGATTTTCAAATTCATCTTTTACAATTTCACGACGAACATTCACACTGCGTCCATCATCTTTTGCAACAACTTTATCAATATTATTTGCAATAGGTGTTCGCACGGTCGCAACACGTGTATTTTCTTGTGCTTGCTTTAATTTAGCAACTTCATTACGTAATTGTTGTAATTCGGACAACGCTTCATCACTTGTGATGCGTGGAGTAACATTTTTAGCAACACGAATAGGTTTTACATCCAAAGATTCTTCTGGTAATTCTATATCAGAATTTATCACAGCAATTTCATCCATACGTGGCATACGTAATGGAGCATCATTATTTTTAGCCCACAAATCAGAACTTGGACGGTTAGGTTTCAAAACATCAGCAGAAGCAATATTTGTATTGGCTGTTTTTTTTGCGGAACGCGCAATAACTTTTTGAACAGGCGCAACAGCAACCTGTCTTGAAGGTGCAATTTCTTCACCAAACAAAGCACGTGCAGAAACATCACCTTTACTAACATCAACAACCGGCAAATACGCGGAAAATCCGGCATTTACAAACATTAAACATAGCACACAAAAAGATGAAAAATACTTCATTCCTTTCCTTCCTTGGAACTATCATAGAACAAATCACGATTCGTGCGCAAGCAAAAAAATCTCAAAAGAAATTAAATCTATTTTATTATTGTGTCGGCGATTTTTTGAACAGCCAAATTCTCAACATAAGATTTTTGTGCCATTTTATCTAACCTTGCTGGATTATCAAATAATTCATCC